>NZ_JAPHPY010000022.1:0-89310 GCF_026241575.1 Vibrio sp. Sgm 5 | reverse complement strand
GCTCGACTTGCATGTGTTAGGCCTGCCGCCAGCGTTCAATCTGAGCCATGATCAAACTCTTCAATTTAAGATTTTGTCGGCTCAATGAATACTGAACATTACATAAGTAATGTTTGAATTGACTGTGCTGAATCTTTCGATTCAATGGTCACTTCGTTTCATTGAAACCTAATTTGAAGCCGAAGCTTCTAATTGGATTATCATCAACGAGTGCCCACACAGATTGATAGGTCTATATTGTTAAAGAGCTTTCCTATTGAGCTTTGCTCAAGTCGGACGGCCATTTTAGCGAGTTAAAGTTTAGTGTCAATCACTTTTTTTCAAACTTTTTTCAAGCGTTTCCGCTTGGCTAATTGGCTTGCTAACTTGGCTTTCGTTTCTTTCGAAGCGTTGCCGTGTCAGCGAGGTGGCATTATAGAGATTGCGATCACATTGGCAAGCCCTTTTTCTCGTTTTTTTTTGATTTTTTTATCGTTTGAATGTTTTTTATTCTAAAAGGCGAGTTTTTGCTACTCTTCTCACCAGATATCACCGTTATTAACGCTTTATAAGGAGTAAAGATGAGTTCAATGAGAAGTTATAAAGGTATACGTCCTCAGTTGGGCGAACGTGTATATGTCGACTCAACCTCTGTTTTAGTCGGTGATATCCGAATTGGCGATGATTCTAGTATCTGGCCATTGGTCGCAGCTCGTGGCGATGTAAACCATATCCATATTGGAGAGCGAACCAATATTCAAGATGGCAGCGTACTTCATGTAACTCATAAAAACGCAGAAAACCCCAAAGGCTACCCACTCATCATTGGTAATGATGTCACCATAGGTCACAAAGTGATGCTGCATGGCTGCGAGATCCACGATCGCGTCTTAGTCGGTATGGGCGCTATTGTCTTAGACAACGTGGTAGTGGAATCAGATGTGATGATTGGCGCAGGAAGTTTGGTGCCACCAGGGAAGATATTAGAAAGTGGCTACTTATATGTTGGAAGCCCAGTAAAACAAGCTCGCCCTCTATCAGATAAAGAACGAGCTTTCTTGCAAAAGTCTGCCAACAACTATGTGCAGAACAAAGACGATTACATTAACGAAGTAGAAGACATCAATGAGTAGTCAGGTATAGTCAGCTAATCGATAATGATATGGCCTTCTTCATCGAAGGCTTCATCTTCTATTAGCTCTTCGGCGATTTCTTCTAGATCGAATCGGTAATCAGTAAACACTTTAATTGCCGCTTGCTCAGTTTCAATCAGTGAACCACTGAGCTTTTCTAACTTTTGTTTTGTTACATAGCACTCAATCAACGCACCAGATTGCTGCGCAGCAAAATTTATCGATTGCGATGCTTCATCCCAAGACTGCATGTCAGGGAATAGGATAGATTGATTCATTGATTATTGACCTTCAAGATTCTTTCTTAGTTCTCTGAGAATTTGTTTGGCACCAGGACGTAAGCCACGCCAGAGCATGAAGCTTTCTGCAGCCTGCCCAACCAGCATTCCAAGACCGTCATACGCATGAGCGGCACCATTTTCTCTTGCCCATAAGTTAAAGCTCGTCACCCCTTTGCCATAAATCATGTCATAGCTTGTACTGTTAGCGGCAAAGATAGAGGAAGAGATAGCAGGCAGTTCACCACTAAGAGAAGCAGAAGTAGAGTTAATGATGACATCATACTCTTCATTAATACTTTCCATCTCTTTGGCGACGATAGGGCCACGAGAGACAAACAGCTCAGCAAGCTCCTGCGCTTTGCTAAAGGTACGGTTGGTAATAGTTACGGAAGTCGGCTTTTGATCGAGCAATGGCTTAATAACACCACGAGCGGCACCACCAGCACCAATAATTAGGATTCGCGCACCTTCCAATACAACTTGGTGCTGAAGCAGATCTTGCACGAGACCTGCACCATCGGTGTTGTCACCAATGATTTCACCATCATCTAACTTCTTGAGGGTGTTCACTGCGCCCGCCAACTGAGCACGCTCAGTCAAACGGCTAGCAAATTGATAAGCATCTTCTTTAAATGGCATGGTGATGTTGCAACCTCTACCACCTTCAGCAAAAAACACCTTCGCCGCTTCGATAAAACCATCAATAGGAGCGCTTTCTGCGGTATACACCAAAGACTGATTGGTTTGGCGTGCAAACAAGGTGTGTATGAACGGTGACTTACTGTGCCCGATAGGGTTACCAAACACGGCATAGCGATCAATTTGCTGAGTCATTTCCTTACCTTCATTCCTTACTATATAGAAAAAACAGGGCCATCTGATTACAGATGACCCTATCACTATCTATCTATATAGAAAAGGAGATTCAGTGCTTACCAATCACGTGGGTTTAGGTATCGCTCGTAAAGCTCTGCTTCTGGAGAACCTGCTTGTGGCTCGTAGCTGTATTCCCAACGAGCAAGAGGTGGCATTGACATCAATATCGACTCTGTACGCCCGCCACTTTGTAGACCAAACAGAGTACCGCGGTCATACACAAGGTTGAATTCAACGTAGCGACCACGGCGGTATAGTTGGAATTCACGCTCACGCTCACCGTACTCAATGCCTTTACGACGAGATACAATCGGCAGGTAAGCTTGGCAATATCCTTCGCCAACCGCTTTGATGTAGTCAAAACACTTGTCGAATTCCCACTGGTTTAGGTCATCAAAGAACAGACCACCAACACCGCGAGTTTCATTACGATGTGGTAAGAAGAAGTATTTGTCACACCATGCTTTGTGCTCTGCGTAAACGTCGTCACCGAATGGCGCACAAAGCTGTTTTGCTGTGTCGTGCCATGATTGGCAATCTTCTTCAAATGGGTAGAAAGGCGTTAGGTCAAAACCACCACCAAACCACCAAATTGGGTCTTCGCCATCTTTCTCTGCAATAAAGAAGCGGACATTGGCATGTGAAGTCGGTACATAAGGGTTTTTAGGGTGAATAACCAAAGAAACACCCATCGCTTCAAAACGACGACCCGCTAACTCTGGACGATGCGCCGTCGCGGATGCTGGCATTTCATTACCTTCGACATGAGAGAAGTTCACCCCTCCTTGCTCGAAGATATGACCATCACGCAATACGCGAGTGCGGCCACCGCCACCAAGACGCTCTCCTTTTTCACGTTGCCATGCATCTTCGACAAAGACGGCCTTTCCATCTTCTTGTTCTAGTTGCTGACAAATGGAATCCTGAAGTGACATCAAGAACTGCTTTACGGCGTGCTTATCGATTGCTGACATACGTGTAGTACCTATTGATTGCTGACTAGCAGGGTTAGCCCTGTCTTAATATTTGCGAGGTTTTAGCATCACGGATTTCACTCGGCTTGTCACGACCACTGGTTTTACCACGTAAGATCGCCACAAGTCGGTCACCTAACTGTTCTTCGACTTCTTCCGTCGTCATACAAGGAGGCAGACCTGTAAGATTCGCGCTGGTAGAGGTTAGCGGCTTTCCGAACGCATTACACATCTTTTGTACCAAAGGATGATCCGTCACACGTACGGCAATCGAATCAAATTGACCCGATACCCAGTGAGAGACTTTGTCACTCGCGGGCATAATCCAAGTGTATGGCCCAGGCCACGTTGCGTGGACTTTATCTAACTGCTCTTGAGTCAACTGAGATTCATCAACATAAGGCAAAAGCTGCTCATAGTTTGCCGCAATTAAGATTAAGCCTTTCTCTACTGGACGCTGTTTTAGCTCTAGCAGTTTTTGAATCGCTTCTGGGTTATCTGGGTCACAGCCAACACCAAACACGCCCTCTGTTGGGTAGGCGATCACTTCGCCTGTTTGTAGTGCTTCTAGCACCTGTTCAAAGTTCTCCACTGATGACTTCCTGATAATCTTATTTGTTGTGTTTGTACTAAGTGTACAAATATTCATTCTTAGAGACTAAAGCAATTTGTTTATAAAATGTATCAATAGCATTTACAAACGCACGCAAACGTTTGCTTGAGGTGAAAATCCCCGTATAATGCGCACAAATTTATCAGCTCACCTAATTTTGCAGCTTGAAGGAGTTTGAGATGAAAGTCGGTATCATCATGGGTTCTAAATCAGATTGGCCAACCATGAAACTAGCAGCGGACATGCTGGATCAATTTGGCGTGTCTTACGAAACAAAGGTGGTGTCAGCTCACCGTACTCCTCAATTATTGGCTGATTACGCAAGCAGTGCGAAAGAACGTGGCATTAAAGTCATCATCGCAGGTGCGGGGGGTGCAGCTCACCTACCAGGCATGGCGGCGGCGTTTACCAGCGTACCTGTACTTGGCGTTCCAGTTCAGTCTCGTGCACTAAAAGGCATAGATTCGTTGCTTTCTATCGTACAGATGCCAAAAGGCATTGCGGTTGGCACATTGGCGATTGGTGAAGCAGGCGCAGCAAACGCAGGCATTCTGGCTGCTCAAATCCTTGGTACACATGATGAGGCGATCATGGCAAAAGTCGAAGCGTTCCGTAACGAACAAACGGAAACTGTTTTGGCGAACCCAAACCCTGCTGAGGATTAATCAGATGCATGTACTGGTTCTTGGTGCGGGCCAATTGGCTCGTATGATGTCTCTGGCTGGTGCGCCACTGAATATTCAAATCTCAGCTTACGATGTGGGCAGTGGTAACATCGTTCATCCACTGACTCAGCATGTACTAGGTAACGGCTTAGAGAATGCGATTGAACAAGTGGACGTCATTACTGCTGAGTTCGAGCATATCCCACATGACGTGCTTGATGTGTGTGAAGCCAGTGGTAAGTTCCTACCAAGTAAGCAAGCCATCAAAGCGGGTGGTGATCGCCGTATTGAGAAAGCATTGCTTGATGATGCAAACGCACGTAACGCGAAATACTACGTAATCGAAAATCGTGAAGACTTTGACCGCGCAATTGAACACGTTGGTATGCCAATGGTTCTGAAAAGTGCGTTGGGTGGTTACGATGGTAAAGGCCAGTGGCGCTTAAAAGAAACTTCTCAAGTCGAAGGCATTTGGACAGAGATGGCAGAGTGCATCGCGGCAGCAAAGACTCAAGCAATTGTTGCTGAGGAATTTGTCCCTTTTAACCGCGAAGTTTCACTGGTTGGTGCTCGCGGTAAAGATGGCAGCGTTGAAGTGTACCCACTTGCAGAAAACGTCCATACCAATGGTGTATTGAGTCTTTCTACTGCGATTGATGCACCGGAACTGCAAGAACAAGCAAAGCAGATGTTCACTGCCGTTGCCAATAGCTTGAATTACGTAGGCGTGTTAGCTCTGGAGTTCTTTGACGTTGACGGCACGTTGCTGGTTAATGAAATCGCACCACGCGTACACAACTCTGGCCACTGGACTCAACAGGGTGCTGAAACCTGTCAGTTTGAGAACCACCTACGCGCAGTATGCGGCATGCCGTTAGGCAGCACGAAATTAGTTCGTGAAACCTCGATGATTAATATTCTTGGTGAAGACACAGTGCCAGAAACATTGCTAGCAATGGACGGTTGCCACATTCATTGGTACGGCAAAGAAAAACGTGCGGGTCGCAAGATGGGTCACATCAACGTGTGCGGCGATTATACTGGCGAGCTGAATCGTAAACTGTGTGCATTGGCAGATGTTCTCGATGAAGAAGCCTTCCCTTCAGTGCATGAATTCGCTAAGCAGTGGCAAGCGTAGAAATATTTCTGAATAAATAGCAAAAGGGTCGCATCGTGCGGCCCTTTTTTAATTAGAGCTGAAGGCTATTGTGATTGAGTATGCTGGCACTTACGACTTGCGCATTGCAGTTTAACCCCGCTGGCAAGCTTCTTTTCTACCAACAAGGTAAATCCACATTCCTCGCAGCGGCCTCTTACAGGCGGCAAGTTCACCGCAAACTTGCACTTCGGATAGTTATCACACGCGTAGAATGTTTTACCAAATCGGGTTTTACGCTCAACCAAATGTCCTTTGCCACATTCAGGGCAAGCGTGTTGCTCTTTCGCTTGCTGCTCTGGCTCAGGTTGGTTAATCGACTCAATATGATGGCATGCTGGGTAATGGCTACAGCCAACGAACATACCGTAGCGCCCTTGGCGCAATACCAGCTCATTACCGCAATCCGGGCAAGGCACGCCCAACTCTTTTACGATGTGGCCATCATTGCTGTGTAGCGGCTTGATATAATCGCAACTTGGATAATGGCTACAACCTAAAAACGGGCCATGCTTACCGTGTTTAAGAGAGACTTCCCCACCACATTTAGGACAAGGTTCGCGCTCAAGCGCATGCTCATGTGCCGAGAAAAGGTTGTGATCGATTTTACTACTCATACTCATCGCTCAAGCAGAAGATATTAATGAAGAATACCTTGTTCCTTGGTGTATAGCAGCTCTTCCATCAGCGTGTAGGCGTTTTCGTTGCCCGGCACATTAAACAGCACCATAAGAATGATCCATTTCAGGTCTTCAAGCTCAAATTCATGAGTTTCTAGCCCCATCACACGATCAATAACCATTTCGCGAGTTTCCGTAGTCAGAACATTGATTTGCTCTAGAAACAATAGAAAACCACGACATTCAAGATCCAAACGCTGCATCTCAGACGATGTATAAATACGGGTCGATGCCGCTGCAATGCAAGTCGAGATAGCAGAATGTGCGTCACTTTGTTGCAACGCCGCCAGCTCTTCTAACCAGACAAGGGCTTTGTAGATGTCTTTTTGTTGGAAACCTGCACGAAGCAACTCATCTTCCAACTCGTCTTGATCGACCTGTAAATCTGCATCGCTATGGATGTAGGTTTCAAATAGATACATAAGTATATCCATCATCATAGCTAGCCCCTCCCCTTTCGAATATAGCCACCGGATACTGCAACAACATGCCCTGAAAGCTCAAGCTCTAAGAGCTGCATCATGACTTCTTGGACAGGTATATTGGTCCTGTTTGCAAGAATATCAACTGGTGTAGCCTCATTTCCTACGTTAGCTAACAGCTGAGGAAATGGCAATTCTTCTTCATCAATTGGCGCAGAAAATAAATCTAGGCTCTGATTAATAGACCAATCAAGCAGTGACTGTATTTCATTTAACACGTCTTGAGTAGTTTGTACGAGACAAGCACCGTTACGAATCAATTGATTACCGCCACTCGCATTGGGCGAATGAATAGAGGCAGGAAGCGCAAATACTTCACGACCTTGTTCCAGAGCATAACGAGCAGTAATCAAGGAGCCACTTTTTTCCGCCGCTTCCACCACCAATACACCCAACGACAAACCACTAATAATTCGATTGCGACGTGGGAAGTTTTCCGCACGAGGTTTCGCGTTTGGACGAAACTCCGAAACTAGGGTGCCATTCTCCATGACACGCTGCGCTAAACCACGATGCCTGGCGGGGTACACTTGCTCCAACCCAGAACCTAAGACAGCTATAGTTTTACCGCCCGCCATAAGCGCACCATCATGAGCATGGCCATCAATACCCAAAGCCAAGCCACTGGTCACGATCAGATCATGTTGTACGAGTTCTGAAGCAAAGCTACGAGCATGTTGCAACCCATCCACACTAGCATTACGACTACCAACCATGGCGATTTGCGGTTGAGACAAACAGCTCGCATCTCCTTTTACAAATAATAAAGGAGGTGGCGCGACCGTTTGTTTGAGAAGTGGGGGATAAAGTGGATTCGCCAAGGTGAAAATAGAGTGATGGGAGGAGGATGCTAACCAAGTTAAACAAGCATCGACTTCTTTATCGACCTCAGACCATGCTTGTAACTGTTTCATCGTCAACCCAAGGCGGAGAAGCTGTTCAGTCGAGTACTGGACAATGTTATTCGGCGTGTCTTTGGTCAGCAGCTTATTCATCTTAACCCCGCCAATGCCTGGTAAGCAGCTGAGCTTTAACCAGGCAGCGAGGTCGGTATCATTGTGTGGTTGCATTGGTAGTCGATTCCTCTACCAGAGGAGAAACCACAGATACCTCTTTGTTGATTGGCTTCGTGCTATTGGTGATCAGAGCAAGACTGAAATACTCATACGGGCAAATCACTAACAACTCCCCAACTTTGCTCTGTGGTAAGGTAATTTTCGTATCGAGCAAACCATTATCTTTGGCAAAGTCATCACCGTCTTTGAATACTGGGTGTGCGTCTTCTTTCAAATCAAACACACTGCCTTGGCGAAGCGCATCCGATGTGCCTTTATCTATCACCACAACTTGGTTGGTCGAGCTATAACGGATACCTTCAATATTCCCCAATAATTTCGCAGAAGAGCCTTGTGGTGATGGTAACGGATAGAATGTTGCAGAGAAATTACCGTTATCAAGAACTTGAACTGGCAAAGCAATGTCGTTACGGACAATCTCTTGCAATTGCGTGGTGATCTTCAGACCAGAAAATTCACTCGACGCCTCGACCAACTCACCTTTAGCAATCAAACGTAATGCCGTGATTTGCTTTGATACATCATCTCGCGAGAAGGTTTCTACAGGTCGATAGATAGCCCATCCTGCCGAAGTTTGCTCACCACTAATATACAGCGTGTCTTCCGCAGTAAGGAATTTGTTGCCTTTACTGCTGCCCATCACTTTGGCTGCATTTTCTAATGTTTCATCATCCACTAAGCGATCGGATTTCAGATAAGGCATCACCAACCCTTCCGCAACCGTCGGTACCGCTTTTCTTTCCGTGATACGCGCTTGAGGGCTAAGCTTTTTAACCGGCTTTAAACTCAATACCGGTTGGCCATTAATCCAAACCAAAGAGAGCTTATCACCGGGATAAATCAGATGTGGGTTGTCTATTTCTGGGTTTACCTGCCACAAACGAGGCCACAACCAAGGGCTATCCAAATACAAAGCAGAAATATCCCACAGCGTATCACCTTTCACCACAACGTAAGTTTTGGGTGCATCGTCTTTAACGGTAAGTGGTTGGGAGTCCGTGTTTGCTACGGCACTGAAAGAGAAAAGTAACGGCAACGTAATGCGAGAAACGTTGCGGAAAATTCGATTCATGACCCTCGTCCTTGGTCTGTTAGGCAGTTACCGGAATGGAAATTGGTATCAGGATGCTGTCATTTAGGTCATAAAATGTCTAGAATTGAGCCAACAAGGTTTGTGCTGTTACGGCACAGTTCAATATTTCGAGTGAATATGTCTGTATTACAAGTATTAACATTCCCAGATGATCGCCTGCGTACCGTTGCAAAACCTGTAGAAGAGGTGACACCTGAGATTCAAAAAATCGTCGATGACATGATTGAAACCATGTACGACGAAGAAGGTATTGGCCTTGCGGCAACGCAGGTTGATATCCATAAACGTATCGTAGTAATTGATATTTCAGAGACTCGCGATGAGCCAATGGTGCTTATCAACCCTGAGATTCTGGAAAAGCGTGGCGAAGATGGCATTGAAGAAGGCTGTCTGTCGGTACCTGGTGCTCGAGCACTTGTAGCTCGCGCTGCTGAAGTTACCGTTAAAGCCCTAGATCGCGATGGCAAAGAATACACTTTCGACGCTGACGATCTGCTAGCAATCTGTGTTCAGCACGAACTAGACCATCTAATGGGCAAACTGTTCGTTGATTACCTATCGCCACTAAAGCGCAAGCGTATTCAAGACAAGCTAGCGAAAATCAAACGCTTTAACGAGAAACAGCAAAACGCTTGATCTCGATACAATTTAATTAGAAGGAAGTCTACCTTGAGTCAGTCTTTACGTATTGTCTTTGCAGGTACTCCGGATTTCGCCGCCCGTCACTTGGCGGCGTTGTTGTCTTCGGAGCACGAAGTAATTGCGGTTTACACTCAGCCAGACCGCCCTGCTGGTCGCGGTAAAAAGCTTACTGCCAGCCCAGTAAAAACCATCGCGCTAGAGCACGACATTCCGGTTTATCAGCCAGAAAACTTCAAATCAGACGAAGCCAAGCAACAGCTTGTCGATCTAAACGCCGATATCATGGTAGTAGTAGCTTATGGCCTATTGCTTCCACAAGTTGTGCTAGACACACCTAAACTAGGTTGTATCAACGTACACGGTTCGATTCTTCCTCGCTGGCGCGGCGCTGCTCCTATCCAACGTTCAATTTGGGCTGGTGATGCCGAAACTGGCGTGACTATCATGCAGATGGACATTGGTTTGGATACGGGCGACATGCTTAAAATCGCAACATTGCCGATTGAAGCAAGTGACACCAGCGCATCTATGTACGAAAAACTTGCAGGCTTAGGCCCTGATGCTCTGATTGACTGCCTAGCAGACATCGCAACAGGTAATGCTGAGCCAGTGAAGCAAGATGACGAGCTTGCAAACTACGCGAAGAAGCTAAGCAAAGAAGAAGCACGCATTAATTGGAATGACGACGCGGCACACATTGAGCGTTGCGTTCGCGCATTCAACCCATGGCCAATGAGCCACTTTGAAGCGGCTGAAAACAGCATCAAAGTATGGCAAAGCCGTGTGGCGGAACAAACCAGTGACAAGCCAGCGGGCACTATTGTGCAAGCAGATAAAACTGGTATTTATGTTGCGACAGGCAATGGCACACTAGTACTGGAACAACTGCAAGTTCCGGGTAAAAAAGCCATGTCAGTTCAAGATATTCTGAACTCACGTGCATCTTGGTTTGAAGTTGGCACCCAACTGGTTTAAAAAGCCAGACAATAGTGTCAAAGACCAATAATACGAACTTTTAGAGGGCAGAGATGCCCTCCTTTACTTTAAGGTACTCATCATGAATGTTCGCGCTGCGGCTGCCAACGTCTTGTATCTTGTCGTCGACAAGGGCCACTCACTTTCAAGCGCTCTTCCAGCGGCTCAACAAAACGTACGACCACGTGACCACGCTCTTCTACAAGAGATCTGTTACGGCGCTCTACGTTACCTCCCTCGCCTAGAAATGATTGCAAACCAGTTGATGGATAAGCCGCTAAAAGGCAAACAACGCGTTTTCCATCACCTTATTTTGGTAGGCATTTATCAGCTAAGCTTCATGCGTATTCCTGCGCACGCTGCCGTAGGTGAAACGGTTGAAGGTACCAAAGAGCTGAAAGGTCCTCGTCTACGCGGTCTTATCAACGCGGTATTGCGTAACTATCAGCGCAACCAAGAAGAACTAGACCAAATGGCAGTCAGCAACAATGCGGGCAAGTACGGCCACCCAAGCTGGTTACTTAAACTGCTGCAAGAAGCTTACCCAGAGCAGTGGGAAAGCATTGTTGAAGCCAACAACCAAAAAGCGCCAATGTGGCTGCGTGTAAACCACCAGCACCACACTCGTGATGAATACTTAACGCTACTCAAAAATGAAAACATTGATAGCACGCCACACACACAAGCGATGGACGCCCTAAAATTGGCCGCGCCATGTGATGTGATGAAACTGCCGGGCTTTGAAAAAGGTTGGGTATCGGTGCAAGATGCGGCAGCACAGTTGTCGATTAACTATCTTGAACCAAAAGATGGCGAGCTGATCCTAGACTGCTGTGCAGCACCGGGCGGTAAGACGGCGCACATTCTTGAACGTACGTCTGGCAGCGAAGTGGTTGCCATTGACTGCGACGACACACGTCTTAAACGTGTGCACGAAAACCTGAAGCGTCTCAACCTTCAGGCAAAAGTGGTTTGCGGCGATGCGCGTAATCCTCAAGAATGGTGGCAAGGCGAACAATTTGCTCGCATTTTGCTGGACGCACCATGTTCTGCAACGGGCGTAATTCGTCGTCACCCAGACATCAAATGGCTACGTCGTGCTGATGATATTGCCGCACTGGCGGAACTACAGAGCGAAATTTTTGATGCAATGTGGACGCAACTGAAACCGGGCGGCACCATGGTTTACGCGACTTGCTCAATCACACCACAAGAAAACGTGGAGCAAGTAAAAGCGTTCTTAGCACGTACTGCAGATGCGCAACTAGTGGACTCAGATCCCGAACAACCTGGTCGTCAGATTCTACCAGGTGAAGAAGATATGGATGGTTTCTACTACGCAGTGCTAACGAAAAAACACGCGTAACAGCATGCTAAATAGGGCGATTGAAGCGAATTCAATCGCCTTTTTCAGATAACGAGTAAAGAGTATGAAAATCATTATTCTTGGTGCTGGTCAGGTTGGCGGCACATTGGCAGAAAACCTCGTTGGTGAGAATAACGACATCACCATCGTTGATAAAAATGGCGATCGACTGCGAGAGTTACAAGACAAGTACGATCTGCGTGTTGTTAACGGTCATGCTAGTCATCCAGATGTGCTGCACGAAGCTGGTGCACAAGATGCCGACATGCTCGTTGCGGTAACCAATACCGATGAAACCAACATGGCCGCATGTCAGGTCGCCTTCACTCTGTACAATACCCCAAACCGCGTTGCACGTATTCGCTCTCCAGAATATCTGGCAGAAAAAGAAGCCCTATTTAAATCTGGTGCTATTCCTGTCGATCACCTTATCGCACCAGAAGAGCTGGTAACCAGCTACATCGAACGCCTCATCCAATACCCAGGCGCGTTGCAAGTGGTAAGCTTTGCCGAGCAGAAAGTCAGCCTAGTAGCGGTAAAAGCCTACTACGGTGGCCCTTTAGTAGGTAACGCTCTGTCTGCCCTGCGTGAACACATGCCACACATCGATACTCGTGTTGCTGCGATTTTCCGTCAAGGTCGTCCAATTCGTCCGCAAGGCACCACCATCATTGAAGCTGATGATGAAGTGTTCTTCGTTGCGGCAAGTAACCATATCCGCTCAGTAATGAGTGAGCTTCAGCGCCTCGAGAAGCCCTATCGCCGCATCATGATTGTTGGTGGTGGTAACATCGGTGCGAGCTTAGCCAAACGCCTTGAGCAAACCTACAGCGTCAAGCTGATTGAGCGTAACTACCAGCGTGCAGAAAAACTGTCTGAGCAGCTTGAAAACACCATCGTCTTCTGTGGTGATGCGGCAGACCAAGAACTGCTAACAGAAGAAAACATCGACCAAGTAGATGTGTTCATCGCGTTAACCAACGAGGATGAAACCAACATCATGTCTGCGATGTTGGCAAAACGCATGGGCGCAAAGAAAGTGATGGTGCTGATCCAGCGCGGCGCTTATGTTGACCTAGTGCAAGGCGGTGTGATTGACGTGGCTATCTCACCACAGCAAGCGACGATTTCTGCCCTACTGACGCACGTTCGTCGTGCTGACATTGTTAACGTATCTTCTCTGCGTCGTGGCGCGGCAGAAGCGATTGAAGCCGTTGCGCATGGTGACGAAACCACATCCAAGGTGGTAGGTCGCGCGATTGGCGATATCAAACTCCCACCAGGAACCACCATTGGTGCTATCGTTCGTGGCGAAGAAGTTCTTATCGCACACGACCGCACTGTCATCGAACAAGATGACCACGTCGTGATGTTCCTGGTCGACAAAAAGTACGTACCAGACGTCGAAGCGCTGTTCCAGCCGAGTCCATTCTTCCTCTAGGATTTTCCTATGGTCAACTTACGTCCCGTACTGTTTGTTATCGGGCTGGTTTTATCCAAACTGGCCCTTTTTATGTACGTGCCGACTTTGGTCGCGTTTTTCACAGGTACAGGCGGATTCCTCGATTTCGCCCAAGCCGTTGTGATCACCCACCTAGCCGCATTCATCTGTTTGACGATTGGTCGAACCGCTAAATTCAAGCTCAGTGTTCGCGATATGTTCCTCATTACCAGTTTGGTGTGGACCATCGCCAGTGCCTTTGCAGCATTACCATTCGTATTCATCAACCACATTAGCTTTACCGACGCCTACTTCGAAACCATGTCTGGCATCACGACAACCGGTTCTACAGTGCTCAGTGGCTTAGACAACATGGCTCCGAGTATCTTATTGTGGCGATCTATCTTGCAGTGGCTTGGGGGCATTGGCTTTATCGTAATGGCGGTTGCCATCCTACCAATGCTTAACGTCGGTGGTATGAAACTGTTCCAAACCGAATCGTCTGATTGGTCAGACAAAAGTAGTCCAAGAGCCAAGACCGTCGCGAAGAACATCGTATTGGTGTATTTGATGCTGACAGGCTTGTGTATTGTGGGTTATTTGCTGACTGGCATGAACCTGTTTGAAGCCATCAACCACGCCTTCACCACCCTATCTACGGGCGGTTACTCAACATCAGATGGTTCAATGAACCACTTCTCTAATGGCGCACATTGGGTGGCCACCACCTTTATGTTCCTTGGTGGTCTGCCATTCCTATTGTTTGTTGCCGCGTTACGTAAACGCAGTGTCGAAATCTTAATACGAGACGCCCAAGTGCGCGGTTTTGCCTACTTGTTTTTGTTCTCAAGTCTCGTGGTTTCTGCTTGGCTCGTGCTTCGTGATGGTTACACCATTTTGGATGCACTGCGTGTATCCATGTTCAACATCGTCTCTGTCGTTACGACCACTGGCTTTGGTCTAGAAGACTTCACCGCATGGGGCGCCCTCCCAACGACACTGTTTGCCTTCTTAATGATGGCAGGTGCATGTTCGGGCTCGACCTCTGGCGGGATTAAAATCTTCCGTTTCCAGATCGCGATGACGTTACTTAACAAGCAAATCATGAAGCTGATTCACCCATCTGGCGTATTCGTTCAACGTTATAACCAACGCCCAGTGAACGACGATATTGTTCGCTCAGTGGTGGCATTTGGCTTGATGTTCTTTATTACCATTATCTTCATCGCTGGCTGTTTAAGTGCGCTTGGCCTAGACCCTGTGACCAGTATTTCTGGTTCGATTACTGCGGTAGCAAACGTAGGTCCTGGCATGGGTAGCATGATTGGCCCAACAGGTAACTTTGCGCCTTTACCAGACACAGCGAAATGGCTCCTAAGCTTTGGTATGTTAATGGGACGCTTAGAAATTTTGACTATTCTTGTACTGTTCTTCCCGGCGTTTTGGCGTAGATAAGCAGACTTAAAATAAAAGGTATAACAATGAAAACATGGATCACTCTGGCTACCCTACTAGCCACTTCATCCGTTTACGCGGCAGAAGTCGTGAAGCTTGCGGATGGGCGCGAAATAAAACTGAACGACGACTTCACGTGGGAATATGTCGTAAATAAAACAGCACCAAAGGCCGCAGAAACCACACTAGAAAAAGTTGAAGCGGTAGAAGCGGCGGCAGTGGTAGCCTCGACAACAGCCGTAGCAACAGTAGCTGCACCAGACACAACAGCAGAGATAGCGACGATTCCAGTTGTGAACAAGAAAGTCGGAACCACCGTTGTTGTAAACGCGAAGAAGCCAACCATGCAGCTGTCTGATTCAGGTGTGGATGTATTGATTGGCTCGGCGAGCTATGAAGATGGTGAACTGATTTTCCCAACTTCTATCACTAACCAAAGCTCACAATCAGTGATTCAGGTAGAAGTGGAAGTACAGGTATTCGATATGGCTGGCAAACAATTGGCGAAAGAAAACATCACGGTTTGGCAATCTATCAAACGCATGGCAGATACCTACCTTCGCCCACAACAGGCCGAGCAAGGTAAAGCGATTAAGCTGGCATTGCCTAAATCTCAGCAGTACCAGTTCTCTGCAGAAGTGTTAGAAGTGAAAACTCGCTAATATATGGCACATCACTTTGTCGAGTTTATCTTTATGTTAGATAGGCTCGACAAAGTAATAAATCGCAAAGAAGTGACAGACACAACCCGCCAACACAAAGCCATGCCAAATCGCGTGATTAAAAGGAATTCGTTTGGCAACGTAGAAAATCACCCCTATTGAATACACCAAACCACCCGCAGCTAAAAGCGTCAAACCACCAATATCCAGATTTATCGCCAGTTGGTAAATCACAATCAACGATAACCAGCCCATAACCAAATACGTCATCAAAGACAATTTTTTGAATCGATAAACAAACGCGACTTTCATGATGATACCGATCAGAGCAATGGTCCAAATCACAATCATCAACCCAATTGCTAGTGGCGTACGTAGGCTCACTAATAAAAATGGCGTATAGCTACCTGCAATCAGTAGATAAATAGCGCAGTGGTCAAACGTTTTTAGCCAGCGTTTGGCTTTCGGATATGGGATCGCATGGTAAAGCGTGGATGCCAGAAACAAGACAATCATACTCGAGCCGTAGATCGCCATACTGGTAATGGTCAGCGCATCCGCTTGATGATCGAAAGCCTTGATGAGAAGCAGAACCAAGCCAACAATGCCGAAGATCATTCCAATACCATGAGTAATGGAGTTGGCCAGTTCTTCGCCCTGACTGTATTGTGCTTTCTGAGGTGAGGACATGAACGCGCCTATACTAGAGTTTTGAATATTCACTCTAGTATGGCACATTAGGCTTACACGTGTAAGCTTAAATTAGGACTCGTGCGCTGCGGTAGTTTGATCAAGATAGTTGAGCACTAATGAGCCAACATCATCCAATTTAGTATTGATTGGAATACTCAACTCACGTTTTAATTTCCCACTGCCGAGTAGGCTAGCTAACATGCCACGAGCACCACTACGAGTCCGATCAACTTCAAACCATAACTTCAGGTTTGTCTCGTCGCGGTGAGCAACAAACTCCAACTCTCGCCATACTCCGTGATATGGGCCGTCGGTTGGCACCATTTCAAACTCTTGCACAAATGGGAGGTCAAAGCCTTTCACTTCTTCGCACTCCACTTGTCGAATGCGCAAACCTTGCGATTCAAAAGCAGACAAAATGGCATCCATAAGTGGGTCGGGTCTAACAGTGAGAATGTCTTTGTCGGTTGGATCTAGTGCCATGGCGACGTCTAAGCCAGTTTCAAGCCAGACTTGGGCATCACCAATAGTGACAGGTGTGTTCCATGGTACGTCGAGCTTCACGTCAAAGGTGCGCTCTTCACCAGAGTGAATGGTAAATGCATAAGGGAGGTTCCACTTCGCCAAAACATGAGTCTGCGGCACTCTTCGCATACTCTGTCCTTCACGAGCACCACGATCATCTGGGGCTTCTGCGATATAACGACAGCAAAGTTTGAGATCGATATTGTCGATCGCTTGCTCTGTCGCTCCACCATAGACATGGATAGAAACATCCACGCTCTGGCCGGGATATAGCACATCTTGATTCAGGACCGAGTCGACCTTAGCACTACCGATCCCAAAACTTGCCAGTGTCTTCTTCAAAAATGACATATGCACCTCCTTCGTAGAATTCTCATACTACTACTGCTGATCATGGGATCAAAACAAATTTCACCTTGTTCTAAGCTCAAAAACGATAAAATCCATACAATTCAACTGTTCAACTATCGACCAATTATGGCAGGAGTGCTAACCTATACACGATATGCATGCATATCATTATTCCTGATTCATTATTTGGATTGGCGAAAGCCAGAAGAGCCACCCTTCAAGCAGTTGAAGCTCAACTCATAGTGACTCAGGCCATTACATCGGCAATGGATATGCCTGGCAGTTAGGTATCTAAATGCGCCCAACAACAGTCAGGTTCGCACACACTAATCGTAGTGCAATGCGCCGTCGCAGTGGTTTTACTGCTGCGCCAAAGGCAAAACAAGTTGCGCCAACAATGACTCTGGTTGAGAAGACAGCGATTATGCCAAGTGTTCCAAACAAAGTTATTAAAGCAGCTTAATTAAAAAGCGCGGCAGTCACCGCGCTTTTTTCTTTTCTCTCCGCCCTTTCCTATTTGGTGTTCGCCAAGCAATTTGATACCTTTAGTAGCAAATAACACCTATAAATTCTGTGGAGAAAGAAATGAAGTGTCATCGTATTGAAGAGCTGCTTGAGCTACTAGAGCCAGAGTGGCATAAAGATCAAGAAATGAACCTGCTACAGTTCATCGTTAAACTGGCAAACGAAGCGGGTTATGAAGGAAAATTGGAAGATCTGACTGATGATGTGTTGATCTACCACCTCAAAATGCGCAATAGCAGCAAAGACGAAATGATCCCAGGTCTAAAGAAAGACCAAGAAGATGACTTTAAAACCGCCATCCTTCGCGCTCGCGGCATCATCAAGTAAACGGCTCAACACCCAATACTGATAAGCGACTCATTTGAGTCGCTTTTTTTATAACTAAATCAACCAGTTCGAAAAGCCATTTATAACTGTTCAGCCATTTATCAGGTTAACTGTACTGACTTTTGTTGTTAAACGTTGACAGTGTTAAAGAAACGGAATTGTTATTGATTGTATAATCTCCGTTCATCAGTATTTACTAAAATAATTATGCCCAGTCATGATTCACCGTCTGGGCAAAACAGCAATGTCATTGAGCGTCATCAATAGAAATGTCGCCGCACATTATAAGAGCCGAAAGAAGGAAGCGTTCATGAGTCAGGATAAGATCGATATCAAAGATGTGACTCCCAAAACCTTTAATCCCAAAACCCACAAAGGGAATGGGGACCGTTTCAACCCAAGTAATCGTATCTATGTGCGTGAGAGCAAAGGCACCTTTCAAAAGCTACGCCGTTATGGTGGTTGGTTTTTGTTGTTGCTGTTTGCATTGGTTCCGTGGATTCCTTACGGAGAGCGCCAAGCCATTTTGCTGGATATCGGAAACCAGCAGTTCAACTTTTTCGGCACCACTCTGTACCCTCAAGATCTCACCCTGCTTGCCCTGCTGTTTGTGATTTCCGCTTTTGGGTTATTCTTCATCACCACCTTTTTAGGTCGGGTTTGGTGTGGCTATCTGTGCCCACAAACCGTGTGGACCTTCATGTATATCTGGTTTGAAGAAAAGCTAGAAGGCAGCGCCAATAAACGCCGTAAACAAGATTCCAATAAGTTGACCACCAATTTAGCGATACGCAAAACCCTCAAACATATCGCGTGGTTTGCGATAGCCCTTGCGACAGGTTTCACCTTTGTTGGTTACTTCGTACCGATGAAGCAGCTGGTTATCGACTTCTTCACCTTTAATGCCAACTTCTGGCCAGTCTTCTGGGTGATGTTTTTTGCTATTTGTACCTACGGCAATGCAGGTTGGATGCGCTCTATCATGTGTATTCACATGTGTCCTTATGCACGCTTCCAATCCGCCATGTTCGACAAAGATACCTTCATTGTTGGTTACGATACCAAACGCGGAGAAAAGCGTGGCCCTCGCTCACGTAAAGCAGACCATAAACAAATGGGACTCGGTGACTGTATCGACTGTGATTTGTGTGTCCAGGTATGTCCGACCGGCATCGACATTCGTGATGGCTTGCAATATGAATGCATTAACTGTGGTGCATGTATTGACGCCTGTGACAAAACCATGGAACGTATGGGCTATGAAAAGGGTCTAATCAACTACACCACAGAACATCGCCTCTCAGGCAAGAGTACAAAGGTCATGCGTCCCAAACTGCTTGGTTATGGTGCAGTATTATTGGTGATGATTGGCTTGTTCTTCCTCCAAGTCGCATCCGTTGACCCGGCAGGTATGAGTGTACTGCGTGATCGTAATCAGTTGTTCCGCGTTAATAGCTCAGGTGAAGTGGAAAACACCTACACCCTCAAAGTGATCAACAAAACCCAACTAGTTCAAAAGTATGACTTAAACGTGGAAGGCTTGAGTGATGTCAGTTGGTATGGCAAACAAACGATTCAAGTTGAACCTGGAGAAGTTTTGAACTTACCAATGAGCCTTGGCGTTGATCCTGACACGCTAAACTCCGCGATTACGACAATTCAGTTTATACTCACCGATAAGAGCAACGAATTCACTATCGAAGTAGAAAGCCGATTCATCAAGAAGCTATAACTTCGAAGACCAATGGAAAAAGGCTCAGTAATGAGCCTTTTTATTTATATGTCCCAAGGTACTTTCAACTTTGATGCCCTGACGCCCGACTTTATGTGGTACGCGCTAGAGAGCATCGGTATTCGAGCAGAGTCAGGATTTCTTCCTCTCAACAGCTATGAAAACCGCGTATACCAATTCACTGACGAAGAACGCCAACGCTACGTAGTGAAATTCTACCGCCCAGAACGTTGGAGCAATGAGCAAATTCAAGAAGAGCATGATTTCACGCTTGAACTGATCGACAACGAAATTCCCGTCGCCCCACCCGTTCGCATTAATGGTCACACCTTGCATCACTATCAAGGTTACGGCTTTGCTTTGTTTGAGAGTGTTGGCGGTCGTCAGTTTGAAGTGGATAACCTCGATCAATTAGAAGGCGTTGGTCGCTTTTTAGGTCGTATTCATAAAGTGGGAAGCAAACAAGCGTTTCAGCACCGTCCAAGCATTGGTCTACAAGAGTATCTCTACCAACCAAGAGCGATTTTGCAAAACGCCAATATGATCCCAATGCATTTGGAAAATAGTTTCTTCAATGATTTAGACATGCTGATCAAATCACTCGAAAACCACTGGCAAGACGGCTTTAAATCCATTCGTCTGCACGGTGATTGCCATCCGGGTAACATCTTATGGCGTGATGGGCCAATGTTCGTCGATTTAGATGACTCACGTAATGGCCCAGCGGTGCAAGACTTGTGGATGCTACTCAATGGTGAACGTCAAGATAAGCTAATGCAATTGGCCATTGTTTTAGAAGGTTACCAAGAGTTTTGCGATTTTAACTCGGCAGAATTGAAACTAATCGAGCCACTTCGCGGTCTACGAATGGTGCACTATATGGCATGGCTAGCAAAACGTTGGCATGACCCGGCATTTCCGCTCGCTTTTCCATGGTTCAATGAGCCAAAATACTGGGAAGGTCAGGTCCTTGGATTTAAAGAGCAGATTGCCAACTTAGAAGAAGCACCACTGTCTTTAATGCCTCAATGGTAAGTCGGGCCGAACAATTCAAAATGGAGATTATTTAAATGAAAAAGCTGTTCGCACTGTTTTCTATGCTGATGCTTAGCCTGTCGGCACATGCAGCGCAATTCAAAGAAGGTGAACAATACAAAGTATTGGATCTAGAAGCATCAAAGAAGCCTGTCGTTACTGAGTTCTTCTCTTTCTACTGCCCACATTGCAATACGTTTGAACCTATCATTCAGCAGTTGAAGAAGCAGCTACCTGAAGGGGTGAAACTGCAAAAGAACCACGTGTCATTCATGGGGGGCAACATGGGGCCTTCAATGAGCAAAGCTTACGCGACAATGGTTGCGCTCAAAATTGAAGATAAGATGGTACCCGTGATGTTTAACCGCATTCACAACATGCGTAAAGCACCACGTGACGACGCAGAGCTTCGTCAAATCTTCCTAGATGAAGGTGTAGATGCGAAGAAATTCGATGCTGCATTCAAAGGCTTCGCGGTGGATTCAATGGTTCGTCGCATGGACAAGCAATTTGAAAACAGTGGCCTAACTGGTGTACCTGCAGTGATCGTGAACAACAAGTATCTAGTTCAAGCGCAAGGCATCAAATCAACTGAAGAATACTTTGCTCTTGTAGATTACCTACTGACACTTAAGTAATTCGAATTGAAAATGAAAAAGGGGAGCAAGATGCTCCCCTTTTCAATTTAACTTTAGCTCGGATTATTTATGAATATCTTGCAGCAAGATATCTTTCTCTTGCCAAACCTCGCCTAACCATTGCTGGAATTGGCGCTTGTACGGCTTATCATTGAAGTAATCCCCCAATACCTTCTCATCCACAGGCAACACGTTCACACGCACCACAATCTTGGTCATACGGCCCATCAAAATGTCTTTAAATGGTTTATCTGTGTTTTCTGGGTAAGCTAATGTCACATCGATAATGTTCTCAAACTGATCACCCATTGCCGCTAATGTATATGCGATACCACCTGACTTAGGCTGTAATAAGTATTGGTAACCGGCACGGCTCTTACGCTGCTTCTCTTGGGTAAAACGAGTCCCTTCGACATAGTTCACTACTGTGGTCGGAGTATGTTTGAATTTGGAACACGAACGGCGGGTGGTTGCCAAATCTTGACCACGTTTGTGTGGATTACGAATCAAAAACTCCCGCGAATAACGACGCATAAACGGCATATCCAGCGCCCAACAAGCCATTCCGATAAAAGGCACATATAATAGCTGTTGCTTGAGGAAAAATTTTGGCATCGGAATGCGATCTTTAAACACGCAACACAGTACAACAATATCGGTCCAACTAAGATGATTACTGATCAAGAGGTACCAACCATCCTTCTTTAGGTTTTCACCGCCTTCAATATCCCATTCAACGCGATTGAATAAGGCAAGAATACCCATGTTGATGGTGGCCCAAACCCACATCATTTTATTGGCAGCCTCTGTCCCCTTAGCTTTGAGCTTTGCTGTTGGAAGCAAAAGCTTAAAAATAGCAATGATACAAATTGCGATAGAACAAATCGCAGAATTTATAATCACAAAGGAAGCGTTAAAAATGAGTAACAAATATGCCAACATGGTAACCAATCGATAACTTGTGCGCGTGAGCAATAAAACAGCGTGTAATTATACGAATCCATTGCCATATTGGAACATTTGTAAGAATGGTCAGATTTGTTGCAATGTAAAACTGGACCACCGCTCAAACAAATATTCTTCATTCGACAAACAAGGAGAACGCGAATGAATCCAAGGCTAACCTTACTGCCTTTGGCCTTTATCGTCAGCACAGCTCAGGCTCAACTAGCAGAGACCGCAGGTTTTAGCGGCGAAGTTTCATTAAATGCTGGCTTCGTCTCATCTGAATCCCATTTTAATACGGATAACAGCAGTACAATTAACTCTCTCGATGAAAGTGCCGAGAGCGACAGTTCTTTCATTGCTGCCCCTCTAGGCAACGCAGCTTATACATTCGGTCACCGACTTAACCACCAAGTGTATGCTGGTACGACACGTTCCGATATCGCTATCGGTACTTTGGCATTCCAATTGGGCTATAAATACCAATTAGATTCAGGCACTGTGCTCGATTTCTCGTATTTACCGACCATTTTGGAAGGGGAAACCTGGCAAAACCCTTACTTGACCAATCAAACAAGAAAAACCACAGATGAGGGTGGCAACGCCTTTCGTTTCCAGATCAACCGCTTTTTAGACGATAACTTTAATCTTGATCTGGCTTACGCAGACAAAGACGTAGAAAAAGACACCGTGACCGATCCATCACTGGCCCGTGATGCTAAGATCTACCACATCAAAGGTGACTATCGAATTCCACTCAGCCGCACATCGATGCTACAACCCGCATTTACTTACATTTATCATGATGCAGATGGCGACGCAGAATCCTTTAACTCTTATAGATTGGACTTAAGTTGGTTCCAGTTTATCAATCGACATCGTGTTGCCTTAACTGCCGGCTACACGGTCAAAGACTTTGAATCAGCAAGCGCGACGTTTGGTAAAACTCGCAACGATGATAAGTTAAGTTTGTTTGCTGCATACGAGTACAAAAATGTATTTGATTGGGACAACTGGTCTTTCATCTCACTAGCAGGTTATAGCAGTACGGATTCCAACATTACTTTTTATGATGAAAAAGAGTACTTGTTGTCGGTCGGTTTAAACTACACCTTTTAACCCTTATATTGCAGCGAGTACAAACCAGACTCGCTGCGAAATAGCTTCTATACCGCCTGTGCGGTTAACTGCTTGAGCAATCTATCCATCGCTCTGTACCCTAACGCTTCTGCAAGATGCGTTCGTTCAATCGCTACTGAGCCCTCCAGATCAGCAATCGTCCGCGCAACTTTGATAATCCGGTGATAGGCACGAATCGATAACCCAAGACGATGCAGCGCATTCTCTAAAAATTCCGCATCGGATTTTTGTAATGGGCAGAAAGCTTCAATTTCTCGGCTCCCCAGCAGGGCATTTACCTTGCCACTGCGTTGCAACATACTCTCTCTAGCTAAGTTGACCCTTTGTTTTACTACGGAGGTTGGCTCACCTCTATCACCTCCTTCAGCTAACGTACCTTTCGGCAGTGCAGGAATCTCTAACGACATATCAAATCGGTCAAGCAACGGCCCTGATAATCGGCCAAGATAACGCAAAATCGCCTGTGGATTTGTGCGAGATTGGTTACCTTCGTAATAACCCGTAGGGCTCGGGTTGAGCGCTCCGACCAACTGAAATCGAGCCGGAAAACGAGTTTTACCCTGCGCACGTGAAATAATGATCTCCCCCGATTCTAATGGCTCCCTTAAAGAGTCGAGTACTTTGCGATCAAACTCTGGCATCTCATCCAAAAACAACAGTCCATTATGCGCCAATGAAATTTCACCGGGTCTAGGCACTGAGCCTCCCCCGACCAATGCCGCCATTGAACTAGAATGATGCGGGCTGCGCAGCGGGCGTGTTTTCCAATTGTGTTCATTGATTTCACTTTGAGTTAGCGACGCTACCGATGCCGTTTCCATCGCTTCTTCATCGGTCATCTCAGGCAATAAATCACACAGTCGTGAAGCCAACATGGTTTTACCCGTTCCGGGAGGGCCAAGAAAAAGTAAGTTGTGATTACCTGCCGCCGCTATCTCTAAGGCACGTTTACCTTGTTGCTGCCCAATGATGTCTTGCAGATCTCGACCATGCTTTTCGACGACATTACGCTTTGGTGCTTGGTGTAATTCCAACTTATGCTGACCACAAAGCTCAGCGCACACTTCCAGTAAAGACTGCGCGGATTTATGTTGTTCTTTCCCCACCAAAGCGGCTTGATCACCGTTGGCATGGGGCACAACTAAATGACGCTGACTTTTATTTGCGGCCAGCGCGGCGGGTAAGACGCCTTTTACGGGCCTTAATCCGCCAGAAAGTGCCAATTCGCCAACAAATTCGTAGTTTTTAAGCTTATCTGTCGCGATTTGCTCTGAAGCGGCTAAAATTCCCAATGCAATCGGTAGATCGAAGCGCCCACCTTCCTTGGGTAAATCTGCAGGGGCCAAATTTACCGTGATTCGCTTGGCAGGAAATTGGAAGTTGGAATTAATGATCGCACTGCGGACACGATCTTTAGATTCTTTTACTGTTGTTTCTGGTAGACCGACGAGTGTAAAGCCCGGCATCCCATTGCTGATGTGGACTTCCACGCTTACCGGTGGCGCTTGCACACCCACACTTGCTCGACTATGAATGATTGCCAGCCCCATAATTTCCTCAAATTTTTGTACGCTATATAAGCAGATGTTTTCTATATGGATATGTTATATAGCCTGTCCAGATGGGTACTTAATGTGAAAAAAGAATGACTTTTTGCTTGTCATGCAGCAGATTTGTGTGTTACCACTAGTGACGCAAACATTTTCGTAGAACATTACACAATACTTTTTAACGAAAAAAGAACGACAGACAGATGAACATATTCGCTCACATCAACTCACTGCTAGCCCTGATTATCGTGGTCATTATTGACACCGCGCGGGGGAATGTGGGCGAAAAATAACCACAAATTACAAAAAACCCCCGCACTGAAAAGTCCGGGGGTTTTTTTACAACTACATGTTGTCATCTGTCTAACTCTTAGACAGCTTAACGGGAAGAATGGGAGTGCACATGAAGTGCGAAACACATGGCGATAGCTACGAGCCACAACGTAGCAAAGGAGGTTTACGATGACCGGTGCACAACTTGTCGTAGCCGCTTTAAGACAGCAAGGCATCGAGACGGTGTTTGGGTATCCTGGTGGAGCCATCATGCCAATCTACGATGCGCTATATGATGGTGGTGTAGAACACATCTTATGCCGTCATGAGCAAGGGGCCGCAATGGCCGCTATAGGAATGGCCCGCGCGACACAAGACGTAGCAGTTTGTATGGCTACTTCTGGACCTGGTGCCACCAATCTTGTTACTGGCCTTGCCGACGCCTTCCTAGATTCCGTGCCACTTGTCGCCATTACCGGTCAGGTTGCCAGTTCTCATATCGGTACCGATGCTTTCCAAGAGATGGATGTGATCGGAATGTCCCTCTCTTGTACCAAACACAGTTACCTAGTGACTGACATAGAAGACCTTGCCCCAACGCTTGCCGAAGCGTTCGAAGTAGCGAAAACAGGCCGCCCAGGTCCAGTTATTGTCGATATCGCTAAAGATGTTCAACTTGCTCAAGCACCAACTGAACTTCTGCCTCCCTGTGTTCCACCAGCCATCCCACAAGTCCGCGATGAAGACATCCAACGCGCACAAGAAGTTCTCGCCGCTTCAACTCGCCCTGTTTTGTACGTAGGTGGCGGTGTTCAACTTGCTAAAGCAACAGATGCCGTTCGTGAGTTTCTACGCCTAAACCCTATGCCAGCAGTAAGCACTCTGAAAGGGCTGGGTACCATTGAACGCCATGACCCACACTACCTTGGTATGTTGGGTATGCACGGCACTAAAGCAGCCAATCTTGTTGTACAAGAGAGTGACCTTTTGATTGTGGTAGGAGCACGTTTCGATGACCGAGTAACGGGTAAGCTTGATACATTCGCACCCCATGCCAAGGTCATTCATATCGACATCGATGCGGCAGAGATACACAAACTGCGTCATGCAAATGCGCCATTGCGTGGTGACATCAATACCATTCTTCCTCAGTTAGAGTTAACGCAAGATATCTCACCATGGGTTCACCACAGTGAAAGTCTACGTAGCGGTTTTAAATGGCGTTACGACCACCCAGGCGAGTTAATTTACGCTCCTCTGTTACTTAAACAGCTGTCTGACATGATGCCGGACAGCTCGATCGTGTCGACTGACGTAGGTCAGCATCAGATGTGGGCAGCGCAACATATCCAACCGCGTAACCCACAAAACTTCATCACTTCTGCTGGTCTAGGTACGATGGGCTTTGGCTTACCTGCTGCAATGGGCGCTGCTGTCGCACGTCCTGATGATCAGTCTATCCTTATTACAGGTGACGGTTCATTTATGATGAACGTGCAGGAGTTGGGCACGCTGAAGCGTCGTCAGATTCCAGTGAAGATTGTCCTCCTTAATAACCAACGTCTTGGCATGGTTCGCCAATGGCAGTCGCTGTTCTTTGACGGCCGCCACAGCGAAACCATTCTTGATGACAATCCAGACTTCGTGATGCTGGCAAAAGCGTTCGATATCCCGGGTAAAACCATCACCAAGAAAGAAGAAGTCGAACCGGCTCTCAAAGAGATGCTAGAAAGTAAGACTTCTTACATGCTTCACGTTTTAATCGATGAAGAAGAGAACGTGTGGCCATTGGTGCCACCAGGTGCATCCAACAGTGACATGTTGGAAAATACTTAGGAGACAATCACATGGACAGATATTTACTCGACATCAAAGCCGATGACAAACCGGTACTGTTAGAGCGCGTTCTTCGTGTGATTCGTCATCGAGGCTTTGTGATCAAACAAGTTGCAGCGACGCAAAACCACGAAAGCAAAGTCGCCAGCGTAGAGATCATCGTCGACAGTGATCGACCAATCTCGTTCTTGGTTAATCAAATTGAAAAGTTGTGGGATATCCGTACCGTAGAGGTACTGAAAATTCGCAATGACGAACTCCCAAATCACAACCTACAACAACACGTGAGCGCATAAGGAAGGCAATAAATGGCAACGAAAACCGCAGACTTCATTTGGTTTAATGGTGAGATGGTTCCATGGGCAGAGGCAAACGTACACGTTTTGACTCATGCAATGCACTACGGCACCTCTGTTTTTGAAGGCGTACGCTGCTACAACACACCAAAAGGACCAATTGTCTTCCGCCATCGTGAGCATGCACAGCGTTTAAAAGACTCCGCAAAAATTTACCGCTTCCCTATCCCTTTCTCTGTGGAGGAAATCATGGAAGCAACACGCAAAACACTTCGCCAAAACAAACTCGATAGCGCTTATATCCGTCCACTAGGTTTTGTGGGTAATGTTGGCTTGGGCGTATGCCCGCCAGTAGGCACTGAAATGGAACTCATCATTGCTGCTTTCCCTTGGGGTTCTTACCTAGGTGAAGAAGCGCTAGAAGCTGGTGTTGATGCCATGATCTCTAGTTGGAATCGTGCAGCTCCAAACACCATCCCAACTGCGGCTAAGGCAGGCGGTAACTACCTATCTTCACTATTGGTGGGTGGAGAAGCTCGCCGTCACGGTTATGACGAGGGCATCGCACTAAGTGTCGATGGTTACCTATCTGAAGGAGCGGGTGAGAATATCTTTGTTATCAAAGATGGTGTCATCATCACGCCACCAGCAACCAGTGCGATTCTGCCAGGTATTACTCGTGATTCGATCATGACGATTGCACGCGACAAAGGCTATGAAGTACGTGAAGCAAACATTGCTCGTGAAGCACTTTACCTTGCCGATGAAGTTTTCATGACAGGTACCGCAGCTGAAGTTGTACCAGTGGCAACCATCGACAAAATTGAAGTGGGCACCGGTAAGCGTGGCCCAATCACTAAAGAACTGCAAGCGGCCTACTTTGGCCTATTTAACGGCACCACGGAAGATAAGTGGGGCTGGTTAGACTATGTGTACCCAGAACAGAAGTAAGAAGGATTAAGAAATGCCAAAATATAGATCAGCTACCACCACACATGGTCGTAACATGGCGGGTGCACGTGCTCTTTGGCGTGCTACTGGCGTAAAAGATGAAGACTTCGGTAAACCAATCATCGCCGTTGTGAACTCATTTACTCAATTTGTTCCGGGTCACGTACACCTAAAAGACATGGGTCAATTGGTTGCTGGTGAAATAGAAAAAGCCGGCGGCATCGCAAAAGAATTTAACACTATCGCAGTCGATGACGGCATCGCAATGGGCCACGGTGGCATGCTTTACTCGCTGCCTTCACGTGAACTGATTGCCGACTCTGTTGAGTACATGGTGAATGCGCACTGTGCCGATGCAATGGTGTGTATATCTAACTGTGACAAAATCACTCCGGGAATGATGATGGCTGCAATGCGCCTAAACATTCCGGTTATTTTTGTTTCAGGCGGTCCTATGGAAGCAGGCAAAACCAAGCTTTCAGATCAGATCATCAAGCTAGATCTTGTTGATGCAATGATCCAAGGTGCCGATCCAACCGTTTCTGATCAACAAAGCGAACAGATCGAACGCAGCGCATGTCCAACATGTGGATCATGCTCAGGCATGTTTACCGCAAACTCGATGAACTGTCTAACAGAGGTATTGGGTCTGTCTCAGCCAGGTAATGGCTCAATGTTGGCGACTCACGCTGACCGCGAGCAATTATTCATTAACGCAGGTAAACGCGTGGTTGAACTAACTCGCCGTTACTACGAACAAGATGATGAGTCAGCCCTACCACGTAATATCGCTAACCGCGCAGCCTTCGAAAATGCAATGGCATTGGACATCGCAATGGGCGGCTCTAGCAATACGGTTCTGCACCTGTTAGCAGCCGCACAGGAAGGTGAAATTGACTTCGACATGAACGACATTGATGAAATGTCTCGTCGCGTTCCACACCTCTGTAAAGTGGCACCGTCAACGCAGAAATACCACATGGAAGACGTGCACCGTGCTGGTGGTGTCATGGCGATCTTGGGTGAACTTGATCGTGCAAACTTGCTAAACGGCAATACACACACAGTGCTTGGCATGACGATGCAGCAACAACTTGCTGAATACGACATCATGCAAACGGAAAACGAAGAAGTCCTTAAGTTCTTCCGTGCTGGTCCTGCGGGTATCCGAACAACTCAAGCCTTCTCTCAAGATTGCCGCTGGGATCGCCTTGATGACGATCGCGTAGACGGTTGTATCCGTTCAAAAGAAAACGCCTTTAGCCAAGAAGGCGGCCTAGCCGTTCTGTCTGGCAACATCGCAGTGGATGGCTGTATTGTGAAAACCGCTGGCGTAGATGAAGAAAACCTTAAGTTCCAAGGTCCTGCAATCGTCTTTGAAAGCCAAGACTCTGCTGTTGATGGCATTTTAGGAGGCAAGGTAAAAGCGGGTGAAGTGGTTGTTATTCGCTACGAAGGTCCGAAAGGTGGTCCGGGCATGCAAGAAATGCTTTACCCAACCACGTACCTAAAATCGATGGGCCTTGGTAAGTCTTGTGCGCTACTGACAGATGGTCGCTTCTCTGGTGGTACATCAGGCCTCTCAATTGGTCACGCCTCTCCAGAAGCAGCCAGTGGCGGTACTATCGGCTTAGTTCAAAATGGCGACATCATCACCATTGATATTCCTAGCCGCTCTATCTCACTGGATATTTCAGAAGAAGAGCTTACTGCACGTCGAGCAAAACAAGACGAACTCGGCTGGAAGCCAGCGAACCGTCAGCGTGAAGTATCTTTTGCTTTGAAGGCGTACGCAAGCATGGCAACCAGTGCTGACAAAGGTGCAGTGCGAGATAAATCTAAGCTCGAGGGCTAGCTTTATGAGTCAACCCTTTCCCTTAAAACAGGAAAACCAGTCTGGTGCAGATTATCTGCGCCAGATCTTGCGCGCTCCTGTGTACGAAGTGGCAACCGTCACCCCTTTACAAGAGATGCCGCGCCTTGCTGCACGCATTGGTAACAATGTACAGATCAAACGTGAAGACCGTCAACCAGTGCACTCGTTCAAGCTACGTGGCGCCTACAATATGGTGGCAAGCTTATCCGAAGCGCAAAAAAACGCGGGCGTGATTGCAGCATCAGCAGGTAACCATGCTCAAGGTATGGCTCTCTCTGGTACTAAACTTGGTATCCGAACGACGATTGTTATGCCAAAGACCACACCAGACATCAAAGTGGATGCGGTACGTGGTTTTGGTGGTAATGTCGTTTTGCATGGCAGTAACTTTGATGAGGCAAAAGCCGAGGCAGAGCGTCTATCCGAGTTAAACGGGTACACCTTTGTCCCTCCCTTCGATCATCCACTGGTGATTGCAGGTCAAGGCACCATCGGCATGGAAATGCTGCAACAAAATGGCCACCTTGATTATATCTTTGTCCCTGTCGGAGGTGGTGGTTTAGCTGCTGGCGTGGCGGTACTCGTCAAGCAACTGATGCCCGAAATCAAAGTCATTGCGGTTGAGCCGGAAGATTCTTCTTGTTTAAAGGCTGCATTAGATGCAGGCGAGCCCGTCGTGCTCGATCAAGTCAGCATGTTTGCCGATGGTGTTGCGGTAAAGCGCATTGGTGAAGAAACTTTCCGTCTATGCCAAAAGTACATTGATGGCCATATTGCGGTCTCTAGTGATGAAATCTGCGCAGCAGTCAAAGACATCTTTGAAGACACGCGCGCGATTGCAGAGCCCTCAGGTGCGCTTGCTCTAGCGGGTTTAAAGAAGTTTGCTGAGCAGAACAAACTAGAAGGCAAAAACCTTGGTACCGTGCTGTCTGGTGCAAATACCAACTTCCATGGTTTGCGCTACGTATCAGAACGTTGCGAATTGGGTGAAAAGCGCGAAGGTTTATTAGCAGTTACGATTCCAGAACGTCAAGGCGCTTTCTTTGAGTTCTGCAACTTGATTGGTGGTCGAGCGGTCACTGAGTTTAATTACCGTTACAACGATGATGCTTTGGCAAATATCTTTGTTGGTGTTCGTTTGCAAGGCGGTCAAGAAGAGTTGGAAAATATCATTCGCGATTTACGTGATGGTGGTTACCCTGTGGTTGACCTGTCCGATGATGAAATGGCGAAGTTACACGTACGCTACATGATTGGCGGTAAGCCGTCTAAACCACTCAAAGAACGTCTGTATAGCTTTGAGTTTCCAGAATACCCAGGTGCGCTACTTAAGTTCTTAAGCACTTTAGGTACTCATTGGAACATCAGCTTGTTCAACTACCGTAATCACGGTGCCGACTACGGACGCGTTTTATGTGGTTTCGAGTTAGATGAAAGCGACTTAGCTCAGTTTTCCGCGCATTTACGCGAACTTGGCTATCAATGTAAAGACGAAACGGACAACCCGTCTTATAAGTTTTTCTTGTCGTAGCCGACATCAAGCTATACAAAAATCCCTCGCCATGACGAGGGATTTTTTATTAACGTTGAACCAATGTGATTTCCGCCGCATCTGGCTCTGGCGTCTTAAACTCGCTATATTGTTGATAATTAACGACGCGGTCTCTGCCTTGGTCTTTCGCAAGGTACAGCGCCTTATCCGCCATCTTCACCAGTCCCTCAATATCCGAAGCCGGTTCTGGATACGTTGCGACACCAATCGAGACACTTAACTGACCTAGCGACAAACCTTTGTGCTCTAGGTGTAAAGCACGGATCTGATCCACTATGTTCTGCGCATAATCCGTTGCCGAAGCCATATCGCAATGTGGCAGAATCACGGCTAACTCTTCCCCGCCTAAACGACAGGCTGTTTCATCTTCAGAGACGGTGCGTTTCAATAGCGCGCTGATCTCTTTCAATACGTAATCACCGGCATCATGACCAAAGTTGTCGTTAAAGCGCTTGAAATGGTCGAGATCAAGCATCAATAGCGACATGGCTTCTGTGCTGGTCGCTGAGTTGTTTACGTGCTCCGTGAGCTTTTGCTCGAAGAAACGGCGGTTGTACAACCCCGTTAACGGATCGCTCAACGCCTGAGAACGTAACTTCTCTTGGAGACTCAAGTTCGCTAATGCTAAGCCTAAATGTTCCGCCACGCTGTACGACAACTGCATGGTCATCTCATCAACTTCAATCTCACCTTGGCCAAAATACAAATGCATGATACCGATGGTATTGCCGTGTGCAGTTAGAGGAATACACAGCGTCTGGTTATTTTCGATCGATGCCATATGTTCACAAGTTAAGTTATGGAATGACTCAATCGATAAGTGACTGCGACCTTTACGCAGTGACCAGCATTCATCAGGAGCAAATGAGCGACTTCCTGGCCAGCTATCCCCCCAATCTAGTTGCGTGACTAACTGGTTTCTTGAAGAGCGCATCAGAGAAATACTGCCATTCACCTTACCCAAAATACGAGGGACGATATCCTCTACGACCATCTGAGCTTCAATCAAATTGTTACATGCTGCCAGCATATTGGCTAAACGATGCATTAACTCAATTTCCAATGTACGCTGACGAATGCGCTCATCTTGTTTTTTCTGCTCTTCGGATACTTTATGGATGATTTGACGATGGCTGAAAATCGAGGTTGCGATAAGAAAGCCAATACTCAGTACCACCATGGCACCTAAGATCGCCATCAATTGTGATGTCATGGTTTTCAAATGATGCATCGGTACGGCGAGTACCACGACGAACTCTTGAGAATCGATAACAACCTTGCGTGATACGTAAAACAGATCAACAGACAACACTTCACTAAAGCGTACGTCGTAGCCAGACCCATTCTCCCAAGCTTGGACAAATTCAGGTCGGTCGCTGTGACTTTCCAGTCCAATTAAAGCGCGGTCTGACAGCGCAGTATCTCCGACAACGGTGCCCTGCCCATCAAGAACTTGAATACGAGCATCTGCATCGGCTTGCGTTAAGTCACCGATATAATCATCGATATCAGAATCGTGAGCGAAGCTCGGAGCATCTTCCTTAATTTCATAGATAACATCGGTAAGCAGAGATTCCGTTGTTCGCTGCACAGAATCATGCACTGAACGCTCAAGCGTTATATAAAACCCGTATAACCCCACCAACATAAACACAGACAATGTGATGATCGGTAAGATTTGCCATTTTCTATCCACTAATTTTGACATAATCGTTCATCCTAAATTTACCGAACTTTGTTTCGATTTTTAATGAATTGACCACATTGTCAACACGTGTTTCGGTCAATTTTCAATTTTATGAATGTTGTAGCCAATCTCGATGAAGTTGACTTGACGAGCCAAGATAATCCACCATCCATTGAATCAACTTATGGTTATCGTCCTTACGCCACACCAAACAACACTGGCTCAGCGGCTTATCATCCGGCAGCACTTTTTCTACCAGTACACCATCATTAATAAGTGGCATAGCGATATGTCGTGGCATGTATCCTACGCCAACCCCATTTTTTAGACACTCAATCGCACTGTACCAATTAGGTAAAAGCAAACGTCGTTGTTTCGGATAATGCCCAGTGTGACGTTTTGGCAAGACGTTTGACGTATCATCTAAGCAAATAGCCGGAAATTTACTGACAAACTCTTCGGTAAGTATCTGCTGACGAACGCAAGGATGAGCCGGAGACATTACGAATGCCCAATCGAGTACGCCCATATCTTTGACTTCAAAATCGCCACCAACAGGAATTGCAGAAGTAGCACCAACCACGATATCAGCTCGTTCCTGAGCGATAGCCTCCCAAGAACCATTAAATACTTCCATGTTGATTTGCAGCTCTGCAAATTCAAACTCTCGATAAAAGTCTTCAACCAAAGGTTTGAGCTTGTCGAGCTTGACCACGTTATCCAACGTGAGCTTCAACGTTGATTGCCAGCCATGAGCTGCACGTCGAGTTTGCGCTTTCACTTCTGCCATCTGTCTCAATAATAAACGCGCTTCAGCAATAAAAAGTTCTCCCGCTGGCGTGAGTTCTACCTTTCTCGGCAAGCGGCGAAACAGCACCACATCCAGTTCTTGTTCCACTTGACGTACGCCATAACTGATCGCCGACGGCACCTTATGCAACACTTCGGCAGCCGCAGTAAAACTGCCCAAGCGAGCAACCGTATCGAGCATCTCCAACGAAGATTTTGAGAACATGAATACCGACCCTTCAAAAAATTTGATTGATAACTAATAATTTTAGCGTTTTATTTTCTTAAAATCGAAAAATAGAATGGCAAGGTAAATAAATCAGGGTTAGCGCTAACTGATACTGAACAATAAATGATTAAATAATTTGATTGGTTGAATCATGAAAATCTCAAAACTACAGCTTGTTTATCTCGCAGCCTTATCAATGCTCGGCTTTATTGCTACCGATATGTACTTACCGGCATTCAAAGCAATGGAAATCGATTTTGCTACAGGCCCTGAACAAATCGCACTTTCTCTGACCGTATTTCTTGTTGGTATGGCTTTTGGTCAGTTGATGTGGGGCTTGGCTTCAGACAAATTTGGACATCGTAATACGTTGGCCGCAGGTTTGGTTCTGTTTACCATAGCCTCATTTGGTCTCGCGTTCAGTGAGCAAGTATGGCAACTACTCGCACTGCGCTTCGTTCAAGCGATTGGTGTTTGTGCTCCTGCTGTGATCTGGCAAGCGATGGTGATTAAACGTCACTCTAGCCAAAGCCAGCAAATTTTTGCCACCATTATGCCTTTGGTTGCGCTATCACCAGCACTCGCACCTCAATTAGGTGTGTTATTGGCAGACAGCTTTGGCTGGCACAGTATTTTTGTTGCATTGACGCTAATGGGTGTACTACTCGTTGTAGCAACTATGGCTCAGAAAGATGAAAAAGTAGAGGCAAAACAAACCAGTATGTCTTCAGACATCAAGTCACTACTAGGTTCTAAAACTTACCTAGGTAACGTGTTTATGTTTGCTACTGCGTCTGCGGCTTTCTTTGCTTACTTAACCGGTATGCCAGAGATCATGTCTCAACTTGGCTATGAAGCGAAGGATATTGGTTTAAGCTTTATTCCACAAACTATCGCCTTCATGGTGGGTGGTTACTTAGGTAAGGTTGGCGTTCGCAAATACGGTGACGAGAAGATTCTGCGTCAGTTGATTGGCCTGTTTAGTGTTGCTGCACTGCTTATCTTCGCTGCGTCACAATGGCAACTGACCTCTATCTGGCCAATCCTAGCGCCATTCTGTTTGATTGCGGTTGCTAACGGTGCACTTTATCCAATCGTAGTAAACCGCGCATTAGCAAGTGCTCAGCAAAGTCCAGCTACGGCTGCTGGCCTACAAAACAGCCTGCAAATTACCGTGAGCAGCCTATCAAGCGCACTCGTTGCAGCAATGGCGAGCCAAGCTCAAATGGTGACCGGTGTTGCGATTGTGATTTGTATGGGTGGTCTGTGGATGGGTTACATTCTATCTAACCGTGAATTGTCTCAGCACTTCACGACACCTGACAATGCTCGTGTGGTGAGTGAAGACGAGCTTTAAAACACCTTCAAACTCAGTCTATAAAGCAATAAATAAGAGCCGCACTATGCGGCTCTTTGTTTTTCTAGGATAGCTAAGAATAAGAGCTTACATACTCTTCAAGCCCCATTTTTCAGCAGTTTGCTTAAAGAAGCCTTGAGTCTTCTTAAGCTCAACCCAGTGGTTGATGTAATTTATCCATACTTGGTCATCTTGAGGCAAGAGCATCGCAATTGGGGTTGGTTTGCGCGGCTCTTTAACTGGAACAATCGCCAACTGTTTAAACTTCTCCACCAGCGTGGCCGCTTCTACATTTGATGTTACCGATACGTCGGCACGGCGAGCTAGCAATTCTTGGAAGTCACGTGCTGGCGCTTCAATCACAATATGCTGCGCAGATGGAAAGAAATCTTTGACCAACTTCTCTTGAACCGTTCCCAGCGTCGCTGCTACTTTCACATCTGGCTTATCGAAGTCTGCCCAATCAGAGAATTTTGCTAGATCTTTCTTTTGCACCACAGGTACAAACGCAAGATAAAAATACGGTTGGCTATAACCTGCTACTTTTGCGCGTGACATATTCAATGACGCGCTACCTGTAATATCGTATTTGTTGGCCGTGATACCGTTAACCAGTGTTTTCCAATCGGTCGCAACGTATTCCACCTTAACGCCCAGATCTTTAGCAAGCTCAGCGGTGACATCGATATCAAAACCACGATAACTATTGGTCGCAGGATCTTTCATCGTCATCGGGTTCCAATCCCCTGTCGTCCCGACACGTAACACACCTTTGTCCAATATCTCTTGTAGACGACTTTCTGCATGAGCGACTTGAGTTATCGCAAGCAGGCACATTCCTAGAGCAAGCAACGTTTTTTTCATTTTCTATTCCCTTAAAAGAATGAGAGTGGGAGATATTCCCTTTAATTATTAACCATTAGTACGGCTTCATTGATAACATAGCAGCAACAAAGGAAGTTTTTTAGTCAGTTCAGGGAGTAATTGTGAACTATAGACATCTGTGCCTCGTTTCATTGCTTTTTCTCACCGGTTGCTCTGACTACCAATGGGGCTGGTATGTTCTTGATCCATCGACCGAACAAGGGCTGACAAACATCAGATTTCTGGTCGCAGGCTTTAATGACACGATCCAAGTGTCATTGCTCAGTATGTTGTTTGCGATGACGATTGGATTGCTCATCGCCCTACCCGCGCTCTCTGACTCTCCAATACTCAAGTGGATAAACCGTGTTTATGTGGAGGTGATCCGCTCTATTCCTGTTTTGGTACTGCTGCTTTGGGTGTATTACGGCATGCCGACGCTGCTAGACGTATCACTGAATCATTTTTGGGCAGGTGTGATTGCGTTAACCATTGCAGAAAGTGCCTTCATGGCAGAAGTATTTAGAGGCGGGATCCAAGCTATCAGTCGTGGCCAACATGAAGCAGCAGAGTCACTTGGATTAAACTATTGGCAAAAAATGCGTTTGGTGATTCTTCCCCAAGCTTTCCGACAAATTCTCCCTCCACTGGGGAATCAATTCGTTTATATCCTTAAAATGAGTTCGTTGGTCAGCGTAATAGGTTTAAGTGACTTAACGAGACGGGCTAATGAATTGGTCGTGAATGAGTACTTGCCATTAGAGATCTATACGTTTCTCGTCTTAGAGTATTTGGTACTGATTCTTTTGGTCTCTCAAGCGGTGCGCTGGTTAGAGAAGCGCATAGCGATCCCAAGTCACTAAACTCTATCTTTCACAACACCAGATACAACAAAGCCGCTCATCAAGAGCGGCTTTGTTTTTTTTGAAGTAAGCGAATTAAGCTTACTTTTTCTTAACTGGACGTTGCCAACCGGTAATTTTGCGCTCTTTCGCGCGAGAGATCACAAGCTCACCTTCAGCGACATCTTTGGTTAACGTAGTACCAGCACCAATGGTTGCACCATCCGCAACTGTCACTGGCGCGATAAGTTGGCTGTCTGAACCAACGAAAACGTCGTTGCCAATGATGGTCTTGAACTTGTTCGCACCATCGTAGTTACAAGTGATGGTACCCGCGCCGATGTTAGTACGTTGACCGATTTCTGCATCACCTAGGTAAGTTAGGTGGTTCGCTTTAGAGCCTTCACCGATACGCGCGTTTTTCACTTCTACGAAGTTGCCCACGTGAGAGTCGTTACGCATCTCTGCGCCAGGACGTAGGCGTGTGAATGGGCCAACGGTACATTCTTCACCAACGGTAGCACCTTCAATCACACTGTAAGGACGAACAATGGTGTTATCATCGATTTCACAATCTTTTAGAACGCAGCCAGTACCAATCACTACGTTATCACCTAGTGAAACGTTGCCTTCGATGATCACATTGACGTCGATTTCACAGTCCATACCGCATTGCAGTTCACCGCGTAAATCGAAACGTGCTGGATCACGCAGCATAACGCCTTGTTCTAGCAGTTTCTGTGCTTGCATTGATTGGAATGCACGCTCTAAACGAGCCAGTTGAGCACGATCGTTAACGCCTTCCACTTCAATCGCGTTTACTGGGTGTACTGCCTCTACCGCACGACCTTCATCGTGCGCGGCCGCGATAACGTCAGTTAGGTAATATTCACCTTGCGCGTTTTCATTGTTCAAGCCAGCAAGCCAGCGTTTTAGATCACCACCAGTTGCTACCATTACGCCAGTGTTGATTTCTTTGATGAGCTTCTGCTCTTCTGTCGCATCTTTTTGTTCAACGATAGCCACAACAGGGCCATTTTTACGAATGATACGACCATAGCCCATTGGGTTATCCAGTATCACCGTTAGCAATGCGATACCACCCGTAGGCTGTGCATCTAAAAGGTTTTCAATAGTTTCCGCAGAAATCAGTGGAACATCGCCGTACAGTATTAGTACTTTCTCGTCATCTTCGAATTGCGGTGCAGCTTGATCAACCGCGTGACCAGTACCTAATTGCTCTGCCTGAAGCACCCATGTTACTGGCTCCTCTGCAAGCGTCTGCTTCATTTGATCACCACCGTGACCAAATACGAGGTGGATGTTTTGTGCGCCAAGGCCTGTACATGTATCGATAACATGTTTTGCCATCGGCTTCCCTGCCAAAGTATGTAGCACTTTAGGCATGTTCGAATACATACGAGTACCTTTACCCGCAGCAAGAATTACAGCACTGAATTTCATTATCAACCTATTGACGTTCTATTTTAATTGGGCGTTATTTTAAACAGCTTGAAGGGAATAGTTAATGGTGGGAGGTAAATTTCCTACTAAAATTAATCAAAAAGGCGACCAAATGGCCGCCTTTTTCATGCAACGTTGCTAATAGAGCTTAGCGACGCTTTTTGGTCAGCTCGATAACTCGTAGCTGAGCAATGGCTTTAGCCAGTTCACTGGCCGCTTGTGCGAAGTCCATGTCGCCATGCTGATTCTGGATTTGCTCCTCAGCGCGACGCTTGGCTTCTTCTGCCTTCGCTGCGTCTAGATCTTCACCACGAATCGCTGTATCAGCCAGTACTGTAGCAGTACCAGGCTGAACTTCGACCATACCACCAGAGACATAAATGAACTCTTCGTGGCCGTGCTGTTTCACAATACGCACCATACCAGGCTTAATAGCGGACAGGAGCGGAGTGTGGCCGTGGAAAATACCCAGCTCACCTTCGCTACCGGTCACCTGAAACGTTTCAACGCGACCTGAGAAAATGCGTTTCTCAGCGCTTACTACGTCTAGGTGAAAGGTTATTGGTGCCATATCGCCTCCTAGTTAGCCTTATAGCTTCTTCGCATTCTCGATAGCATCGTCAATCGAACCGCAGTACATGAACGCTTGCTCTGGAATGTCATCGTATTCACCAGCTAGTAGACCTTTAAAGCCACGTAGAGTCTCTTTAAGAGGTACGTAAACACCAGGGTCACCTGTAAATACTTCCGCTACGTGGTAAGGCTGAGTTAGGAAACGCTCAATCTTACGTGCACGAGATACAACTTGCTTATCTTCTTCAGATAGCTCGTCCATACCTAGAATCGCGATGATGTCTTTCAGCTCTTTGTAGCGCTGAAGAGTCTGCTGAACACCACGAGCTGTGTCGTAGTGGTCTTGACCAACAACCAATGGATCTAGCATACGAGATGTAGAATCCAGTGGGTCGATCGCAGGGTATAGACCCATTGCTGCGATGTTACGGTTAAGTACAACCGTTGCATCCAAGTGCGCGAACGTTGTTGCTGGAGATGGGTCAGTCAAGTCATCCGCTGGTACGTATACCGCCTGTACAGACGTGATAGAACCTTGCTTAGTTGACGTGATACGCTCCTGTAGTACACCCATTTCTTCTGCAAGCGTAGGCTGGTAACCTACCGCAGATGGCATACGACCTAGAAGTGCTGATACTTCTGTACCTGCAAGCGTGTAACGGTAGATGTTATCGATAAACAATAGAACGTCACGACCTTCATCACGGAAACGCTCAGCCATCGTTAGACCTGTCAGAGCAACACGTAGACGGTTGCCCGGTGGCTCGTTCATCTGACCGTAAACCATTGCTACTTTTGATTCTTCAGGTTTCTCGATGTTTACAACACCCGCTTCCTGCATCTCAAAGTAGAAATCGTTACCTTCACGAGTACGCTCACCAACACCTGCAAACACAGATAGACCTGAGTGTTGAAGTGCGATGTTGTTGATAAGCTCCATCATGTTAACGGTCTTACCTACACCTGCACCACCGAATAGACCGATTTTACCACCCTTAGCGAATGGACAAATCAAGTCGATTACTTTAACACCGGTTTCTAGAAGTGCAGTTTCGTTTGATTGCTCTTCGTAGCTTGGTGCTTCACGGTGGATAGAGTAAAGCTCTTCCGCACCGATCTCACCACACTCATCAATCGCGTCACCTAGAACGTTCATGATACGACCTAGGGTTTTAGTACCTACTGGTACTGAAATTGGAGCGCCAGTGTTAACCACTTCAACTCCGCGACGTAAACCATCAGAGCTACCCATTACGATACAACGAACTACGCCACCGCCTAGCTGTTGCTGAACTTCAAGAACAAGACGCTCTTTTGAGTCCGTAACGTTTAGAGCGTCATATACACTAGGTACATTGCTCTGTGGGAACTCTACGTCGACTACCGCACCAATGATCTGTACGACCTTACCTGTAGCCATCGTTAATCCTCTAAACTATTTCGTTTAACCTAAGCTTAAACCGCTGCAGCACCTGATACGATTTCAGACAGTTCTTGTGTAATCGCAGCCTGACGGGCTTTGTTGTACACAAGTTCTAAGTCTTCAATCAGGTCACTCGCGTTATCCGTTGCAGCTTTCATCGCAATCATTCGAGCCGCTTGCTCACAAGCAAGGTTCTCAACCACACCTTGGTAAACCTGAGACTCTACGTAACGCACTAGAAGTGTGTCCAGTAGAGGTTTTGGTTCAGGCTCATAGATGTAATCCCATGAATGCTCACGCTGCATCTCTTCGCTGTCCGATTTAGGCAAAGGTAGCAATTGATCGATCGTTGGTTGCTGAACCATAGTATTCACAAATTTGTTAAACACTACGTACAGGCGATCCAATTCACCCTCATCGTATTTCTTTAGCATTACGCTTACAGAACCGATTAGGTCTTCAAGGCTTGGGCTATCACCCAGACCTGAAACCTGAGCAGCAACTTTTGCGCCACTGCTTTTGAAAAATGCTGTCGCTTTTGAACCAACAACTGCCAGTTCAACTTCTGCACCTTTCTCTTTCCAAGCCTGCATATCTGTCACAGCTTTTTTGAACACGTTAATGTTCAAGCCGCCACACAGGCCACGGTCTGTAGAAACGATGATGTAACCAACACGCTTGGCTTCACGCTCTTCTAGGTACGGATGACGGTACTCTAGGTTTGCGTTTGCCACATGACCGATCACTTTACGCATTGTTTCAGCGTATGGACGAGAAGCTTCCATTGCATCTTGAGAACGACGCATTTTTGAAGCTGCTACCATTTCCATCGCTTTCGTAATTTTCTGCGTGCTTTTAACACTACCGATTTTATTACGTATCTCTTTTGCGCCGGCCATCGTTACTCTCCGTTAGTTGGTGGCAGAAACTGCCACCGACCTAATTACCAAGTTTGGGTTGCTACGAAGTCGTCAGTCAGCTTCTTCAACTGAGCTTCAACTTCATCGTTGTACGCACCCGACTTGTCGATCTCAGCTGCAAATTCAGCGTATTGACCGCGAGCATACGATAGTAGAGCCGCTTCAAAATCTAGCAGTTTGTTTAGTTCAACATCTGCTAAATAGCCGCGCTCTGCCGCGAAGATAACTAGTGCTTGGTCAAATACAGACATTGGAGCGTACTGCTTCTGCTTCATTAGTTCTGTTACTTTTTGACCGTGGTCTAGCTGTTTCTTCGTCGCTTCATCAAGGTCAGACGAGAACTGTGCGAATGCCGCTAGTTCACGGTACTGAGCTAGTGCAGTACGGATACCGCCAGATAGCTTCTTGATGATTTTCGTCTGAGCTGAACCACCTACACGAGATACTGAGATACCTGGGTCAACGGCTGGGCGAACACCCGCGTTGAATAGCTCAGTTTGTAGGAAGATCTGACCATCGGTAATCGAGATTACGTTAGTCGGTACGAATGCTGAAACGTCACCTGCTTGAGTTTCGATGATAGGAAGAGCAGTTAGAGAACCAGTCTTACCTTTCACTTCACCGTTAGTGAAACGCTCTACGTACTCTTCGTTTACACGAGCTGCACGCTCTAGTAGACGAGAGTGTAAGTAGAATACGTCACCTGGGAATGCCTCACGGCCTGGTGGACGTTTTAGTAGTAGAGAGATCTGACGGTAAGCTACCGCTTGCTTAGATAGATCATCGTAAACAATCAGTGCGTCTTCACCGCGATCGCGGAAGTATTCACCCATCGCACAACCTGCGTATGGCGCTAGGTATTGTAGCGCTGCAGATTCAGAAGCAGATGCAACAACAACGATAGTGTTAGCTAGCGCGCCGTGCTCTTCTAGTTTGCGAACTACGTTAGCGATAGTCGATGCTTTCTGACCGATTGCTACGTAGATTGAGAAAATACCAGAGTCTTTCTGGTTGATAATCGCATCGATCGCCATTGCTGTTTTACCAGTCTGACGGTCACCGATTACAAGTTCACGCTGACCACGACCGATTGGGATCATTGAGTCAACTGATTTGTAGCCAGTTTGTACAGGTTGGTCTACCGATTTACGGTCGATTACACCTGGTGCGATTACTTCTACAGGCGAAGTCAGTTTTGCTTCGATTGGACCTTTACCATCGATAGGTTCACCTAGCGTGTTTACTACGCGACCTAGTAGTTCTGGACCAACTGGCACTTCAAGAATGCGGCCAGTACCTGTAACTTTCATGCCTTCCTTAAGGTCAGCATATGGGCCCATTACTACCGCACCAACCGAGTCACGCTCAAGGTTAAGTGCTAGTGCATAACGGCCACCCGGTAATTCAATCATTTCACCTTGCATCACGTCCGCTAGGCCGTGGATGCGGATGATACCATCGCTTACCGATACGATAGTACCCTCGTTGCGAGCTTCACTAACAACGTCGAAAGATTCGATGCGTTGTTTGATTAGATCGCTAATTTCCGTGGAATTAAGTTGCATGCTCCAATCCCCATTAAGACTGCAATGCATCGCTCAGGCGGTTCAAACGACCTCGCGCTGAGTCATCGATGACTAGGTCTCCGGCTCGAATAATAACCCCACCAAGTAGGGTCTCATCTACGCTGCAATTCAGCTTCACTTTGCGTTCAAGACGCACTTCAAGTTTGCTGCCAATATTTGCTAGCTGTTCATCAGAAAGTTCGCTTGCTGAAATGACTTCAACATCGATTTCTTTCTCATGTTCTTTCTTCAATAAGAAGAATTGCTCACAAACATCGGGAAGGGCCGTTAAACGACCATTCTCAGCCATAACCTTAATCAGGTTTTGACCGTGCGCATCAACTTGTTCACCGCAAACTGCAACAAAAATTTCTGCCATTTTCTCGGCGGAAACAGAACCGGTTAAAAGTTCATTCATTTGTTCGTTTTTGGCAACTTCAGTAGCGAAAGACAACATTTGGCCCCATTGGTCCAACTGGTCTTTGTCTACAGCAAAGTCAAAAGCTGCTTTAGCATAGGGGCGTGCGATTGTAGTCAAATCAGACATATGCGCCCCCAGACTTAAAGTTTTGCAGTAATGTTGTCGAGAATATCTTTCTGAGCGTCTTTATCGATAGTACGCTCAAGGATTTTCTCGGCACCAGCTACAGCCAGAGTAGCAACTTGTTTGCGCAGCTCATCGCGTGCACGATTACGTTCAGCTTCAAGTTCTGCTTCCGCTTGCGCTAGGATTTTCTGGCGTTCTGCCTGAGCTTCCTCGCGAGCTTCATCAATAATTTGAGACTTACGCTTATTCGCTTGGTCGATGATCTCAGTTGCTGTGCGCTTCGCTTCTTTCATCTGATCAGAAGCGTTGGCTTGTGCTAGATCCAAGTCTTTTGCAGCACGTTCTGCTGCTTGAAGACCATCAGCAATTTTCTTCTGACGTTCTTCGATCGCTTGCATCAACGGTGGCCATACATACTTCATGCAGAACCACACAAATAGTGCGAACGAGATTGCTTGACCTAGCAGAGTTGCGTTTATATTCACAACAGCTACTCCCTTTTAAGAATCAACTACAAAAATACAATTAACAGAGTTGTTAATTAGCCTGCTAGTTGACCCACAAATGGGTTTGCGAAAGTGAATAGTAGCGCGATTACGATACCGATCATTGGAACCGCATCAAGTAGACCTGCGATGATGAACATCTTAACTTGTAGCATAGGAGCCATTTCTGGTTGACGTGCAGCACCTTCTAGGAATTTACCACCTAGCAGTGCGAAACCAATCGCTGTACCAAGAGAAGCAAGACCGACGATAATACCTACGGCGATTGCAGAAAAGCTCAGTAAAGTTTCCATTACTATCTCCAATTTATAGTTGTTGGCTTAGTGCCCAAATAAAAAGCTTAAAAAATTAATGATCAGCGTCTTCGTGTGCCATTGACAGGTAAACAATTGTCAACATCATGAATACGAAGGCTTGAATCGTAATAACCAAGATATGGAAGATTGCCCACGGTAGTGAACCCATCCATTGTAAGTACCATGGTAGCATTGCCGCACAAAGAATGAATACAACCTCACCCGCGAACATGTTACCGAATAGACGCATACCAAGAGAAAGAGGCTTCGCTAGTAGCGATACCACTTCGATCAGTAGGTTAAACGGAATCATTAGTGGGTGATTGAATGGATGTAGTGCAAGTTCTTTTGCGAATCCACCTAGACCTTTCACTTTGATGCTGTAGTAAATCATCAATGCGAAAACGCCTAGAGCCATAGCCATGGTGATATTCACATCAGCAGACGGTACAACCTTAAGGTAAGGGATACCTAGCCAATGCTCTGCTGGGTAAGGCAAGAAGTCGATCGGGACTAAGTCCATCACGTTCATCAAGAATACCCAACAAAAGATAGTCAGTGCTAAAGGCGCGATCAGTGGGTTGCGTCCATGGAACGTGTCTTTGACGTTTTCCGCGACAAATTCAACGATCATTTCTACAGCACACTGAAGCTTACCCGGTACACCCGCTGTTGTTCCCTTCGCTACTTTGTAAAAAATTCCGAGGAAAATTAAACCAGTAAACCAAGAAAAAAACAGGCTATCGATATGTACGTTCCAGAAACTTGCTTCATCCGCTACCAAGCCTAACTTAGCTAAAGAAAGGTTTGATAAGTGGTGGGCAATGTATCCGGACGATGTTAGCGCTTCACCTGGCGCAGCCATAACTCATCCTATTTTTTGTTGTTAATGAATAGCACTGGTGCACAGATATTAATACCTAGTACCAGCAAATAGGTTAGTTTGAGGGGAACAAGTTCCACCTGCATATACATGTAGGCAACGTAGAATAGCGCAACCGTGATGAGAATTTTCAGAGCTTCGCCTGTGAAAAATGAAGCTGCAATACGCTTTGCAGCGCGAGCCCCACTAAACATAAAAGCAAAGAGCGCGAATACTGCATTGGCAACGACAAAAATGCCACCACCAACCAACGCTGAAAATCCCCATTCAGGATTCACGGCCACCGCCATTCCTGCCGCCACAAAAATAACCGCGCCAGACTGGATCATTAACAATTGCTTTGCGAGCTCTCGTCCTGGTCTAGCTAACGCAGCTACCATGTATTCGTACCTCTAGTAATATCCACTTCGCACTAAACTCTATGTGCAGGGAAATTGGCGAAAATTATACGGTGAGAACAATTGAATGCAATTATATTGCATCAAAAACTTACAGTTTTGTTTACAATCCGACAACTTTCACACAAAATTCGATTAAATTGATTAATTGACCTAAATCAATTATCTCATCTAGGCCTCTAGCTTGGCAATCAGTTGATCCAATTTGTGAGGCTCATCAAGACTTATCGTCACTTTCGCTTTGCCGTTTGCAGAACGGACCAAAGAAACCTTAGCATCAAGCAGTTGACTCAATTTATGCGACATTTGCTCCGCTTCGGTATCTTCTTGTTGCGCTTTTTGCTCATTTTGTGGCGCTAAGCACTTTTTTACTAACTGTTCGGTTTGGCGAACTGTCATTTGCTTCTTAGCGACTTGCAGGGCTACTTCAATTTGTTGTTCGCCTTCTAAAGCCAACAATGCTCGAGCATGACCCATTTCTAATTTTTTATTGGCGACCAGACCTTTTACGTCAATTTCTAATTGATTCAGACGTAATAAGTTACTGACGGTCGTTCTTGATTTGCCAATTACATCGGCCACTTGCTGATGAGTCAGCGTGAATTCATCTTGCAAACGCTCAAGCGCTTGCGCTTCTTCAATCACATTCAAGTCTTCACGTTGAATGTTCTCAATCAGCGCCATTGCGATGGCTGCTCGGTCTTCAACCTTTTTCACCAAGCAAGGAACACGTTTCAACCCTGCTTGCTTAGCAGCGCGCCAACGGCGCTCACCAGCGATAATTTCAAACTGACCGCCTGCGACTTGACGTACAACGATAGGTTGAATGATGCCTTGTGATTGAATCGAAGCCGCTAGCTCTTCTAGGGCTTCTGGCGCCATATCTTTACGCGGTTGGTAAACACCCGGTTGCAATTGACCGATCGCTAAATCCGTCAGTTCACCATCTGCCGACAATGCTTGGCTGTGCGATGCAATATGCTGTTTTTCACGAGCCAGCGAACTGGTCGACAACAGCGCATCCAGCCCTTTTCCTAGACCACGCTTAGACATGGGATGAATTCCTTAGGTTAGAGTTAAACTGGGATTTCTTCGCGGCGGAGCATTTCGCCCGCTAGAGCAAGATACGCTTTGGCGCCTGCGGAGTACTTGTCATAGTACATTGCCGGTTTACCGTGGCTCGGCGCTTCGGCCAAACGCACATTACGTGGGATCACGGTACGGTAAACTTTACTACCAAAGTGTTTTTTAAGTTGATCGGATACTTCATTAGACAGGCGGTTACGTGGATCGTACATCGTACGCAGTAAACCTTCGATTTTGAGGTTTTCATTGACCACGGCCGCTAACTTGCTGATTGTATCCATAAGAGCAGTTAAACCTTCTAACGCAAAGTATTCACATTGCATCGGCACCAGCACAGAGTCGGCTGCGGCCATGGCATTGATTGTAAGAAGGTTTAGAGAAGGAGGACAATCAATAAAGATGAAATCATAGTTATCGCGAACTGGCGCAAGTGCGTTTTTTAAACGAACTTCGCGAGCGAACACTTCCATCAATTTGATTTCCGCAGCGGTAACGTCTCCGTTCGCAGCGATAAGATCGTATTTACCAGTGGTTTCAGTGCAAACCACTTGTTCAAACGGGGTATCTTCAACCAGAAGATCATACGCCGTGGCGTCAACCATGTATTTGTCGACACCACTGGCCATAGTAGCATTACCTTGAGGGTCGAGATCGATCACCAAAACCTTGCGCTTTGTTGCCGCCATCGAAGCTGCTAAGTTAATGCACGTTGTTGTTTTGCCGACCCCACCTTTCTGGTTGGCGATTGCTACTATTTTACCCACGATTACCTCGCTAATTTTCCTTGCGCGATAAGATTACTAGATGACGATCACCTTCCAACTCAGGAACAGCTAAAGATATGATCTCTGTCACACTACACCATTCAGGAAGCTGATCCATTTCATCTTTAGGGTGCTGTCCTTTCAGTGCTAGGAACACCCCGTTATCTTGTTTAGGCAGATGGTGACACCATTCCACCATGTCCGTCATTGAAGCAAAAGCTCGACTCAGAACGCCATCAAATTTTTCTTCTGGTTGGAATTCTTCGACACGACTTTGAATAGGCGTCACATTTTTCAGACCTAGCGTATGAACCACTTGTTTAATAAAACGAATGCGTTTGCCTAGACTATCTAGCAAGAAGAACGTTTTATCAGGACTCATTATGGCCAGAGGAATACCTGGTAAACCAGGGCCAGTACCCACATCGATAAAACGCTCGCCTTGTAAGTGAGCGCTAACCACTATGCTATCAAGAATATGTTTCACTAACATCTCAAGTGGATCACGAACCGATGTGAGGTTATACGCTTTGTTCCACTTGTCGAGCAGTTCGACATAGCCGACCAACTGCTCGCGTTGTTTTTCAGATACCTCTAAATCGGTTTTTTCGATTAGGGCATCCAGTTTTGTGCGTAGTGCGCTCATTTACTCGTCCTCGCCTTTTTTCAGCAAGCCGTGTTTTTTCAAGTGAACCAGCAAAATAGAAATTGCCGCAGGGGTAATACCTGAAATTCGAGAGGCAATCCCGATACTTTCCGGTTTTGCTTCCGTCAACTTAGCTACAACTTCATTAGAAAGACCTTTCACGTCTTTGTAATTCAGATCAGTTGGTAACTTGGTATGCTCATGACGCAATGATTTTTCAATCTCTTCTTGCTGGCGCTTAATGTAACCATCGTATTTCACTTGAATTTCAACTTGCTCTGATGCTTGTTGATCGTCGAGTGCTGGTGCGAACGCATCAAGTTGCGTCAGTTGTGAATACGAGATCTCAGGACGACGAAGAAGATCTTCACCGCTAGCTTCACGTGCCATTGGCGTTTTCAATAGCTTGTTTAGCTCATCGATACCTGCAGAATTCGGATTCATCCACGTCGATTTCAGACGTTGACGCTCGGTTTCCATGTTGTCGATTTTTTCATTGAAACGTGCCCAACGAACATCATTAATCAAACCAAGTTCTCGCGCTTTTTCCGTCAAACGTAAGTCGGCGTTATCTTCACGCAGCAACAGACGGTATTCAGCACGAGACGTAAACATGCGGTATGGTTCTTTGGTACCCATGGTCGACAAATCGTCAATCAGCACGCCCATGTAAGCTTGATCACGGCGTGGGCTCCAACCTTCTTTGTCTTGACTATGCAGACTAGCGTTCAGGCCAGCCATTAAACCTTGCGCTGCAGCTTCTTCGTAACCAGTCGTACCGTTGATTTGCCCAGCAAAGAATAGACCACTGATGAATTTGGTTTCGTACGTTTGCTTCAAATCACGAGGGTCGAAGAAATCGTACTCAATCGCATAGCCTGGACGAACGATATGTGCGTTTTCAAAACCTTTCATTGAACGAACAATTTGCACTTGTACGTCAAATGGCAGGCTGGTGGATATACCGTTCGGATATAACTCGTGCGTTGTTAGACCTTCTGGCTCGATGAAAATCTGATGGCTGTTTTTATCTGCAAAGCGCATCACCTTGTCTTCGATAGACGGGCAGTAACGTGGACCGATACCTTCGATCACACCCGCATACATTGGGCTACGATCGAGGTTATTACGGATCACCTCATGAGTTTGCTCATTGGTGTGCGTAATAAAACATGGGATTTGACGTGGATGTTGATCACGATTACCCATGAAAGAAAATACAGGCGTTGGATTATCACCATGTTGTGCTTCAAGCACTGAGAAATCAACACTGCGTGCATCAATACGTGGTGGTGTGCCTGTTTTTAGACGATCCACACGGAACGGTAGTTCGCGTAGTCGATCCGCTAATGCGATCGACGGTGGATCCCCAGCACGGCCACCAGATGAGCTTTCCATACCAATGTGGATCTTTCCGCCAAGGAAAGTACCAACGGTGAGTACCACCGCTTTAGCTCGGAATTTAAGGCCCATTTGCGTAACCACACCAACTGCTCGATCTTGCTCGACAATTAGATCATCAACCGATTGCTGGAACAACGTAAGGTTTGGGGCGTTTTCTAATGCATCGCGAACATACGCTTTGTACAGCGCTCTGTCCGCTTGTGCACGTGTTGCACGTACTGCCGGACCTTTAGAGGCGTTCAGTGTTCGAAATTGAATACCTGCATGGTCGATAGCTTCTGCCATCAAACCGCCCATAGCATCCACTTCTTTTACTAAGTGACCTTTACCGATACCACCGATAGCTGGGTTACAAGACATTTGGCCTAATGTATCGATGTTATGGGTAAGGAGAAGCGTTTTTTGTCCTGTGCGTGCAGATGCGAGCGCGGCTTCCGTTCCTGCGTGTCCGCCACCGACAACAATGACGTCAAAGTTTTCGTGATAAAGCATGAACTGACCTCAGGTATTCAAAGGATTTAATGGACAGATAAAAAAGAGCGGTATTTTACCTTTTTTCTCTGTGAGAGAGAATCGTTTTCTCGCTTTTCAAATTTTAGTCTCCAAGACTATATATATAAGATCTATATATATGATCTTTTATTGGATCTATTATTAGGATCGACCATTTCTGTGGATAAGTAGAAAATGATCAACAAGATCATGGATCTTCTTTGGATCAAAAGTTGTGATCATGATTTGATCTGTTCGAGGATTACCTGAGATCAAAATCGCTACTTATGCACAGGGGTAAAAATGGATCAAAGTTATTATTTGGATAACTAAAGGAAAGTCACCGGATCTTAGTATACTTATCCACAGATGGTTTGGGTGTTTTTTGAGCGGTTGAACAAAATTTTTTGAGAGAAGTTATTCACAATGGGGAGAAACAGAGCCGCAATGCGACTCTGTGATAGAGGAATTAAGCAGAAAAGCGAGCCAGATTTTCCTTCAACCACACTTCTGCGGCGTCTTCAGGTACGTCGTAGCTAAGTACATCAATCTTCAAGCTGTCTGTGATTGGTGTTGCGCCAATGTCTTCTAATAGGTCGAAAGCATGTTGGCCAGCAGCACAGAACGTATCGTAACTTGAGTCACCAATCGCTATCACAGCAAACTTTACGTCTGCCATCTTAGGCGGTGTGTTTTGTAATGCAGCAATAAAAGGCTGAATGTTATCTGGATATTCACCCGCGCCGTGAGTTGAAGTTATCACCAACCAAGTGCCTTGATTCTCGATAGCAGACAACTCTGGCTGGTTGTGGATCGTTGTTTCGAAGCCGTTTGCGTTGAGGAGATCACTTAAGTGATCTCCTACGTATTCTGCGCCACCTAAAGTACTGCCTGTAATAATGTGGATCATGTGTCTTCCTTATTGAGTCATACCAACGCCCGTAGGTATCTGAGCATCAGTACAAAAAGAAACGCGGTGGTAAGCTCAAGCCTAACACCGCGCATTTTATTATTTGCCGATACAGAATGAAGAGAAAATTCGGCCGAGTAAGTCATCAGAGCTAAACTCACCAGTAATTTCATTGAGGTGCTGCTGAGTAATGCGTAGCTCTTCTGCGAGGATTTCCCCTGCCATGTACCCTTCTAGCTGCTCTTGGCCGATTTGAAGGTGTTGAGCTGCGCGTTCTAGTGCATCTAGGTGTCGACGGCGCGCCATAAAACCACCTTCAGTGTTACCAGAAAAGCCCATGCACTCTTTTAAGTGGGTGCGCAAAGCATCCACACCTGAGCCCGTCTTCGCTGAGAGGCGGATTAAGGTTGGATCATTGACGTGGCAGATCCCCATGCTTTCACCGGTTTGATCCGCTTTATTACGGATCACTGTCATGCCCATATTGTTCGGCAAGCGATCGACAAAATCAGGCCAGATGTCTTTAGGATCGGTGGCGTCGGTTGTTGTACCGTCCACCATGAAAAGCACACGGTCAGCTTGTGCTATTTCGTCCCAAGCGCGTTCGATACCGATTTTCTCTACTTCATCTGAAGCGTCACGCAGACCAGCAGTATCGATGATGTGCAGTGGCATTCCATCAATATGGATGTGCTCTCGTAGTACGTCACGAGTAGTGCCTGCGATATCGGTTACGATGGCGGACTCTTTACCTGACAGTGCATTCAATAGGCTTGATTTACCCGCATTAGGACGACCTGCAATGACAACTTTCATGCCCTCGCGCATGATCGCACCTTGGTTAGCTTCTTTACGCACGGCATCAAGGTTGTCGATGATGGCTTGCAAATCTCCAGACACTTTACCATCTGCAAGAAAGTCGATTTCTTCTTCAGGAAAGTCGATAGCTGCTTCTACGTAGATACGCAGATGAATAAGAGATTCCACCAGCGTTTGAATACGCTGTGAGAATTGACCTTGTAGCGACTGAAGTGCCGATTTTGCGGCTTCTTCAGAGCTAGCATCAATCAGGTCAGCGATTGCCTCTGCTTGGGTTAAATCCATCTTATCGTTTAAGAACGCGCGCTCAGAGAACTCACCAGGACGTGCGGCACGAACGCCCTCAATACCCAAGATGCGCTTGATTAGCATGTCCATTACCACGGGGCCACCGTGACCCTGCAGCTCTAACACATCTTCGCCTGTGAACGAGTGTGGGTTAGGGAAGTAAAGGGCAATGCCTTGGTCTAGCACGGTGCCATCTTCCGCTTGAAATGGCAGGTATTCTGCGTAGCGAGGCTTTAGGGTTTTACCGGTTACCTCTAGTGCTACTTGGTTGGCCTTAGGGCCAGAAACACGAATAATGCCGACACCGCCACGACCCGGTGCGGTTGCTTGAGCGACAATCGTATCTGTAGTCATAATCTTGCCTTTTGAGCTGGGCTATAGGATTTGAAGTCCTAGGGAGCCATAACCATTAATTAGCTGAATTGTAATCAGCCAAAAACAAAAAGGCGACCTTTTGGCCGCCTTTCTTATTCTTTTACTAAAAGGTTACTTGGTGTGTAAGCCTTTTTTCTCCAGCGCTTTGTAAATCAAAGTTTGTTGGATTAGCGTAACGATGTTCGACACCAACCAGTATAGAACTAGGCCTGATGGGAAGAACAAGAAGAAGAAGGTGAACATAACCGGCATAAAGGTCATGATCTTCTGCTGCATTGGATCCGTTACTGTCGTTGGGCTCATTTTCTGGATTAGGAACATTGATGCACCCATCAGAAGTGGCAGGATGTAGTACGGGTCCTGCGCTGAAAGGTCATGAATCCAACCGAAGAATGGTGAGTGACGTAGCTCAACCGATTCCATTAGTGCCCAGTATAGCGCGATGAAGATTGGCATCTGTAGAATAAGAGGTAAACAGCCACCCAGTGGGTTTACTTTCTCTTTCTTATACAGTTCCATCATCTCTTGGCTCATACGCTGACGGTCATCACCGATACGTTCACGCATTGCTTGCAGTTTAGGCTGTAGCATGCGCATTTTCGCCATAGATGTGTATTGCGCTTTCGTTAGTGGGTACATTGCACCACGAACGATGAAGGTCAAACAGATGATTGCCACACCCCAGTTACCCACGAAGCTTTGGATGAAAGCAAGCAGTGAGTGAAGTGGTTTAGCGATGAACCATAACCAACCGTAGTCAACAACTAGGTCTAGGTTTGGTGCTACTGCTGCCATTTCATTTTGTAGTTTAGGGCCAACCCATAGCGTCGCTTCGAACTGAGCTTGGTCACCTGTTGCGATAGTTTTGTTCGGCATACGAACACCGATATCGCCAAGGTTACCAATTACGCGAGTGTATAGGTTTGTACCTGGTTCGTTACGTGGGATCCACGCTGCAGCGAAGTAGTGTTGGATCATTGCTGCCCAACCTTGGCCGTCTGCCAGGTTGATAGACAGGTTACGATCCTGCATATCTTCGAAGCTGTATTTCTTGTAACGAACATCTTCAGTTGAGTAAGCACCGCCACGGTAAGTTGGCATCGTGATGCTACCGCCTGCGTCCATTAGGTTTTGACGCAAGTGAGCGTACATACCAAAGGTTGCATTGTTACCTGAGTTGTTCACGACATCGTATTCTACGTTTAGCGCGTAGCTGCCACGTGTGAATACGTAAGTCTTAGTGTATTCGATACCGTTCGCAGTGAAAGTCATTGGAACACGTAGTTCGTCTTGACCGTCAGCCATAGTAAAGCTGTCTGCGCTCACGTTGTAGTGAGGACGGTTAGTGCTGCTTAGGTCAATACCTTGAGGACCCACTAGACCGCTTTGTGCGATGAACTGGTGGCCTTTAGTATCTTTAAGCAGAACGAAAGGATCTGATGAATCAAGTTCAGCAGCGTATTTGTTTAGGTCGGCATGTACCACATCGCCACCAACGGTGTCGATCGACAGAGTTAAAACATCAGTCGTTACTGTGATAGTTTTTGCAGAAGCTTGCTGTTGACCAGGAACTGGGTCTAGATCGTCAGCAAAAGATGGTGCAGGTAGAGTACTGCTTGATTGAGCCTGTTCAACCGCTTGAGGTGCTGGGTTCTTTGCTACTTGCCATTGTTGAAATAGCAAGAAAGAAACCAGTGCCAGAGCGATGAGCAGGATATTACGTTGAGAATCCATCGTTAGTTATCTCTGTCTTGTTTTTGGACTGGTGGAACGGGGTCATACCCCCCTTCATTCAAAGGGTGGCATTTTAATAGACGTTTGCCTGATAACCAACATCCTTTTACAAAACCGTGAGCTCTCAAAGCTTCTAGTGCGTAAGTAGAACAAGTTGGTGTGAACCGGCAACGAGGACCAATCAAAGGGCTGATAAACCAGCGATACAGATTAACGAGCCCAATGGCTATCCACGTGAAGGGCGAGACAGGCGATGCCATAGCTTATCAAACAACTTAAATAGTTCCTCATTGCTTAAATCTTGCGCGCTTTTCTTGGCAATCACAACAAAATCTTTATTTGGAAGTTGATGTTGATTGTTACGAAAGCTTTCACGAGCCAAACGCTTAAAGCGGTTTCGACCGACAGCAGTTTTGATTTGCTTTTTCGGAACAGCTAAACCTAATCGTGGGTGAGAAAGTTTGTTATTGCGAGCAATGATGGTGAAATGAGGCGAGCCAGCTCGATGAGCTTGCTGGAAGACGTTTTGATAATGCTCGGGAGTTAACAAGCGTAACTCCCGATTAAACGCGTACGTGTTCAAAATAAACTAGCGATTATTTTGATAGGCGCGCACGGCCTTTTGCACGACGTGCGTTGATAACTTTACGACCGTTCTTAGTTGCCATGCGAGCACGGAAGCCGTGAGTACGCTTGCGCTTTAGAACTGTAGGTTGAAAAGTGCGTTTCATGATAATTACCTTTACTGATCAGTAGTTTTAGGTTCTTGTTAAACCCGGCGTGGGCAATATGCTTTCTTTATAAAGAAACTCTTTATATAGAGAGAAGCAACCGACGCCTCTCAACAAAGAGGCGGAATTGTAATCACACTCACATAATGTGTCAATGACTCATGAGTACGAAATTCCGGCCGAGCGATTATACGTAGTGTGAGTAAAATCTCAAGGATCGATTGATCTTGATGCTTGATCTTTACTCTATCCCCACTTGGTTAAGGAATTTTTGCAGTCGAGGATCTTGTGGATTATCGAAGATATCTTGTGGAGAACCTTGCTCGACAATGTTGCCTTCGGCCATAAAGATCACTCGGTCAGCGACTTCTTTCGCAAATTGCATTTCATGTGTGACCACCAACATGGTCTGATGTTGGTTAGCTAACTTCTTCATTAATGAGAGAACTTCTCCAACCCATTCAGGATCCAACGCAGAAGTTGGCTCATCAAACAGCAGCAGTTCAGGTTGAAGTGCCATCGCTCGACCGATGCCCACACGTTGTTGTTGGCCACCAGACAATGCCGCTGGATAACTTTCGCCTTTATCACCAAGACCGATGTCATCCAGAATCTCTTGAGCACGCTGAAGTGCGTCGTCTTTCTTCCAACCGCGTACCGTGATCAAGCCCTCTGCGATGTTCTGACGTGCATTCATATGGGCAAACAAGGCATAGTTTTGGAAAACAAACCCAGTGCGGCGTCGCAGGGCTAATACTTCGGCTTTGGTATGCTTTTGTGTGTCGACGGAAATGTCATCAATGGTGATGCGACCTTCATCCGCTTGCTCAAGAAAGTTCACCGTGCGCAGTAGTGTCGATTTACCCGTACCGCTGGACCCTATAATGACGATGATCTCACCTTGTTGGATATCGAGATCAATGCCTTTTAACACTTCAGTGTCACCAAAGCGTTTGTGGATGTTTTCTAATTTGATCATCGTACGTACGCCTTATTCAATTTCGCTTCTGCCCAAATTTGTACTCGCGTCAGAATTACAACCACCCCCCAGTAAATTAGGGCGACAGCAAGAAACGCTTCAAAGAAGCGGAAACTCGATGACGCTTCCATTTGTGCTTTGGCCATGATTTCTGCCACACCAAGAGTGAAGGCGAGGGAAGTCGACTTAATCATATCGATGAAATAGTTCATCAAAGATGGCAATGCAACTCGGGTTGCTTGCGGAAGAATCACACGGCGCATGGCCTGTGGGGTTGTCATTCCAACCGATAAGCTCGCTTCCATTTGGCTACGATCAATGCCGATGATTGCGGCTCGGATGCTTTCCGCCATATACGCGGCAAAATGCAGTGTTAAACCAATCACTGCCGCTGAGAAGGCATCAAGACCGACCATGATCGGGAAGATTTGTGGTAAGCCGTAGTAAAGTAAAAACAGTTGAACTAAAAGTGGTGTCCCACGGAAGAAGCTGATGTAAAGTTGGCTCAATTGATCGAGAACTGGCAGCTTAAATACGCGAATATTAGCTAAAATGATGGCTAAAATCAGTGAAAAGACCAATCCCCATGTGGCCATTTCCATGGTTGTGCCAAGATACTTGAGCAGTATTGGCAGCAGTTCCAACATGTAATTAAAATCAAATCCCATACGACTTACCTTGAGAAAAGAAAAGGTGGAATACGAAGTTCCACCTTGTCATTGAGTTAAAAAAGGACGCGAGATAAAGCTCTGCGTCCTAAAAGAAGAAAAGTTTTACTTAGTGATGTCGGCACCAAACCATTTCACTGAAATCTTCTCTACTGTTCCGTCGGCGCGCATTTCTGCAAGTGCTTTATTCACTTCCGCCTGTAGCTTACGACCTTTTTCGTTATCAACGAATGGCCAAGCGTTTTCAATGGTTTCAAATGGTTCACCCGCCAGTTGCAGCGGTAGACCTGTTTTCTTAATCAGTTCTAGTGCAGACAAACGGTCCATGATGAAGGCATCAGCACGGCCCAGCGCTACATCATGTTCAATACCCGTATCGTAAGTCTTGATGTTAATCTTGCCGTCTTTGTCGTAACTGCGAAGCAACTGTTCAAAGTTAGAGCCTAGGTTAACTGCAACCGTTTTGCCTGCTAGGTCTTCCACGCCTTGGATGCTGTCATTGCCTTTACGTACCGTGATTTGAGCGCCATCTACCACGTATGGATCAGCAAATAGGTATTTCGCTTTACGTGCGTCTGTCATGGTGATTTGGTTTGAGATGGTATCAATACGACCTGTTTCTAACAGGCCAAACAAACCAGAAAAGTTCGCTGTGACGTATTCGATCTTGTAGTCGTTACGTTTACCGATTTCATCCCACATATCCACTTCGAAACCTTGCAGCTTATCTTGCTTCACAAAGGTGAATGGGAAGTAGCGGCCAGACATGCCTACTTTTACTTCAGTAGCGGCAGTGTCGACAGCTGCTTGAACAGTCGCAGCAGACAAAGCGATGGCTGCAACTGCAACCTTAATCCAGTTTTTCATAATACATCTCCATACTTTTATGGTTGGAAATACTACTGTCAGTTAGCTCAATTAAATAAATAACCAAGTGCAATAACCTAGTCCTGAGAGTAATAAGATCGTATTTGGTATAGAGAGTAGGCAAAAATTAGCAATAAATGATGAAAAAACGATCGAAAAGAGCAGGAGTGGCGATCAAAAAACAACGGTGACGGAAAATTCATACACAGAGTTATCACCAATTACTGGATCTGACGGATTTTGCCCAAATGTGGATCGTTGTGTGGGCAATCTTGGGGCAAGATGTGTTGATCTCTCTATGTTCAGCTAAATAATTGTGAATAACTTAGATCTTATTCACTGGATCGTCGATCAATTGCTGGCGATCTTGGTTATCAACAGGTAAAATTGCCAGTCTTTTCCGATAATTCAAATACTCAGTGGGGGCACCGTGTCATCTTCGCTTTGGTTGCAATGTTTGCAGCAGCTTCAAGAAGAGCTACCAGCTACAGAATTCAGCATGTGGGTTCGTCCGTTACAAGCGGAGCTCAATGACAATACTCTCACTCTGTTCGCCCCAAACCGCTTTGTTTTGGACTGGGTTCGTGACAAGTACCTGAACAGCATCAACCGTTTACTGCAAGAATACTGCGGTAACGACGTCCCTAGCTTGCGCTTTGAAGTGGGCAGCCGCCCAGTTGCAGCGCCTAAGCCGGTACCGACACGTACGCCGGCCGATGTGGCTGCTGAGTCTTCAGCGCCTGCACAATTACAAGCTCGCAAACCTGTACATAAAACGTGGGATGACGACGCTCAAGCGATCGCGAACATCAACCACCGCTCAAACGTGAACCCGAAACACAAGTTCAACAACTTCGTTGAAGGTAAGTCGAACCAACTTGGTTTAGCGGCAGCACGTCAGGTTTCAGATAACCCAGGCGCAGCCTACAACCCACTTTTCCTATATGGTGGTACGGGTTTAGGTAAAACGCACTTGCTTCACGCTGTAGGCAACGCAATTGTGGATAACAATCCAAACGCAAAAGTGGTGTACATGCACTCTGAGCGTTTTGTGCAAGATATGGTAAAGGCACTGCAAAACAACGCGATTGAAGAATTCAAACGTTACTACCGCAGTGTTGATGCACTTCTTATCGATGACATCCAATTCTTTGCTAATAAAGAGCGTTCACAGGAAGAATTTTTCCATACCTTCAACGCGTTATTGGAAGGCAACCAACAGATCATTCTAACGTCTGACCGTTATCCAAAAGAGATCAGCGGTGTAGAAGATCGTCTGAAATCTCGCTTTGGTTGGGGTCTGACTGTTGCGATCGAGCCACCAGAACTTGAAACGCGCGTGGCGATCTTGATGAAGAAAGCGGAAGACCATCAAATCCACCTAGCGGATGAAGTGGCCTTCTTTATTGCTAAGCGTCTACGCTCAAATGTTCGTGAGCTCGAAGGTGCACTGAACCGCGTTATCGCAAACGCAAACTTTACGGGTCGTCCAATTACGATTGATTTCGTTCGTGAAGCGCTACGTGACTTGTTGGCACTGCAAGAAAAGCTCGTGACCATCGACAACATTCAAAAGACGGTGGCGGAATACTACAAAATTAAAGTGGCGGACCTGCTGTCTAAACGTCGCTCTCGCTCGGTTGCTCGTCCTCGCCAGTTGGCAATGGCATTAGCAAAAGAGCTGACCAACCACAGCTTGCCGGAAATCGGCGATGCATTTGGTGGTCGTGACCACACCACGGTACTGCATGCTTGTCGCAAGATTGAGCAGCTGCGTGAAGAGAGCCACGATATTAAAGAAGATTACTCTAACTTGATTCGCACCCTGTCTTCTTAATCGGTTAGAATGACAGTATTCCAAGCAAATCATTAATTGAGCTGACAGCGTAAAGAGCCAAGCATGAAATTTACTATTGAACGTAGTCATTTAATCAAACCGCTACAACAGGTTTCAGGCGCATTAGGCGGCCGACCGACCCTACCAATTCTGGGTAACCTACTGCTTAAAGTAGAAGATAATGTGTTATCGATGACCGCGACCGACTTGGAAGTGGAATTGGTGAGCAAAGTGACTCTAGAAGGGGATTTTGAAGCGGGTAGCATTACCGTTCCTTCTCGTAAGTTTCTCGATATCTGCCGCGGTCTTCCAGATGACTCTATCATCACCTTCGTGCTGGAAGGCGATCGTGTACAAGTCCGTTCTGGTCGCAGCCGTTTCTCACTGGCCACACTTCCAGCGAACGATTTTCCGAACATCGAAGATTGGCAGAGTGAAGTTGAAGTGTCACTGACTCAGTCTGATCTACGTACACTGATCGAAAAAACACAGTTCTCAATGGCGAACCAAGACGTTCGTTATTACCTAAACGGCATGCTGTTTGAAATCGACGGTACGACGCTACGCAGTGTAGCGACTGATGGTCACCGTATGGCAGTATCTCAAACACAACTGGGTGCAGATTTTGCGCAAAAGCAAATCATCGTGCCACGTAAAGGCGTACAAGAGCTGGTTAAGCTAATGGATGCGCCAGAGCAACCTGTTGTACTACAAATCGGTAGTTCAAATGTGCGTGCAGAAGTGAACAACTTCATTTTTACTTCTAAGCTCGTTGATGGCCGTTTCCCAGATTATCGCCGCGTAATGCCGCAAAGTACCAACAAAACATTAGAAGCAAGCTGTGATGAATTACGCCAAGCGTTTTCTCGCGCTGCCATTCTTTCTAATGAAAAATTCCGTGGTGTTCGCGTGAACCTTGCTGGTAGCGAAATGCGCATTACGGCGAACAACCCAGAGCAAGAAGAAGCAGAAGAGATGCTGGACGTAACCTTTGAAGGTGACGCGATCGAAATCGGCTTCAACGTAAGCTACGTGCTGGATGTGCTTAATACATTGCGCTGTGAAAAAGTGCGTGTGTCGATGTCGGATGCCAACGCCAGTGCGTTGATTGAAAACGCAGACGACGACAGTGCCATGTATGTGGTAATGCCAATTCGTCTATAAGCCATCTGAATGCCACTTTCTCGCCTTATCATTCAGCAATTTCGAAACATTAAAGCCTGTGATATTCATTTATCGACAGGCTTTAACTTTCTTATTGGACCGAACGGCAGCGGTAAAACCAGTGTCTTAGAAGCGATTTATTTGCTCGGACACGGACGCTCTTTTAAGAGCTCGTTGACCGGACGAATCATCCAAAATGAGTGTGATGAACTGTTTGTTCATGGTCGTTTTTTGAACTCGGATCAATTTGAGCTACCTATCGGCATTAATAAGCAGCGTGATGGTTCAACAGAGGTTAAAATAGGCGGTCAATCTGGGCAAAAACTGGCGCAGCTTGCACAAGTTCTGCCGTTGCAGTTGATACATCCAGAAGGGTTTGATCTCCTTACGGATGGACCTAAACATCGCCGTGCATTCATCGATTGGGGTGTGTTTCATACGGAACCCGCTTTTTATGATGCATGGGGGCGATTTAAACGTCTCAACAAGCAACGTAATGCACTGTTAAAAACCGCTAACAGTTATCGAGAGCTCAGTTATTGGGATCAAGAGATGGCTAGGTTGGCTGAAAATATCAGCCAATGGCGTGCGCATTACATCGAACAGATGAAAACCGTAGCGGAAACCATCTGCCAGACATTTTTGCCAGAATTTGAGATCCAATTAAAGTATTATTGTGGATGGGATAAAGACACACCCTATCATGAGATACTAGAAAAGAATTTCGAGCGTGATCAGTCATTGGGGTACACCTTTAGTGGCCCGAATAAGGCTGATTTGCGAATTAAAGTGAATGGAACACCAGTAGAAGATGTTCTTTCACGCGGTCAGTTAAAACTCATGGTGTGTGCATTGCGTTTAGCGCAGGGACAACATCTTACCGAGATGACCGGAAAACAATGTATTTACCTAATTGACGACTTTGCGTCGGAATTAGACAGCCAACGTCGCAAGCGTCTTGCTGACTGCTTAAAAGAGACGGGCGCACAAGTATTTGTAAGCTCTATCACTGATAGCCAAATCGCCGATATGTTGGACGATACGGGCAAATTGTTTCATGTGGAACATGGCAGGATAGAGTCAAACTAGAAGAGAGAAACTCATGTCTGAAAATTACGATTCATCGAGTATTAAGGTACTAAAGGGTCTGGATGCGGTTCGTAAGCGTCCAGGTATGTACATTGGCGACACGGACGATGGCACCGGTCTTCACCACATGGTCTTTGAGGTGGTGGATAACTCAATTGATGAAGCGTTGGCAGGTCACTGTAAAGACATCGTTGTGACAATTCATGAGGACAACTCGGTTTCAGTTACGGATGATGGTCGTGGCATTCCAACAGAATTGCACCCAGAAGAAAAAGTATCAGCAGCAGAAGTTATCATGACGGTACTTCACGCTGGTGGTAAGTTCGACGATAACTCATACAAAGTATCGGGCGGTCTTCACGGCGTAGGTGTTTCAGTAGTAAACGCACTGTCTGAAAAAGTAGTACTGACTATCCATCGTGGCGGTCATATCCATACGCAAACTTACCACCATGGTGAACCTCAAGCGCCACTAGCGGTTGTGGGCGATACAGACCAAACGGGTACACAAATCCGTTTTTGGCCAAGTGCTGAAACCTTCACAAATATCGAATTCCATTACGATATCCTAGCAAAGCGTCTACGTGAGCTTTCTTTCCTAAACTCTGGTGTTTCTATCAAGTTGGTTGATGAGCGTGAAGCAGACAAGAGTGACCACTTCATGTTTGAAGGTGGTATTCAAGCGTTCGTTGATCACCTAAACACCAACAAAACACCAATCATCGAGAAAATCTTCCACTTCGATTTTGAACGTGAAGATGGCATTGCAGTAGAAGTGGCAATGCAATGGAACGATGGCTTCCAAGAGAACATCTACTGTTTCACTAACAACATCCCACAACGCGATGGTGGTACTCACCTTGCAGGTTTCCGTGCGGCGTTAACGCGTACGCTGAATACCTTTATGGATAAAGAAGGTTTCTCTAAGAAAGCGAAAACAGCAACGTCGGGTGATGATGCACGTGAAGGTCTAACTGCAGTTGTTTCGGTTAAAGTGCCAGATCCTAAGTTCTCTAGCCAAACTAAAGACAAACTGGTTTCTTCTGAAGTGAAGTCAGCAGTTGAATCCGCAATGGGTGAGAAACTGTCTGAGTTCCTGATTGAGAACCCGACAGAAGCGAAGATGGTTTGTTCGAAAATCATCGATGCAGCTCGTGCTCGTGAAGCTGCGCGTAAAGCTCGTGAAATGACTCGTCGTAAAGGCGCACTAGACCTAGCTGGTCTACCAGGCAAACTTGCAGACTGTCAGGAAAAAGATCCAGCACTCTCTGAACTATACATAGTGGAGGGTGATTCGGCAGGCGGCTCCGCAAAACAAGGCCGTAACCGTAAGAACCAAGCAATCCTACCGCTAAAAGGTAAGATTCTTAACGTAGAAAAAGCACGTTTCGACAAGATGCTATCTTCTCAAGAAGTAGCAACGCTGATCACTGCACTAGGCTGTGGTATCGGTCGTGACGAGTACAACCCGGACAAACTGCGTTACCACAACATCATCATCATGACCGATGCTGACGTCGATGGTTCGCACATCCGTACGCTACTGTTGACCTTCTTCTACCGTCAAATGCCAGAGCTTATCGAGCGTGGCTACGTGTATATCGCTCAGCCACCACTTTACAAAGTGAAAAAAGGCAAGCAAGAGCAGTACATCAAAGACGAAGACGCGATGAACCAATACCAAGTGGCTTTGGCACTTGATAACGCATCGCTACACGTAAACGCAGAAGCGCCAGCATTGGCAGGCGAAGCGCTAGAGAAGCTAGTTCAGCAATACAACGCAGGTATCAAGCTGGCGGATCGCATGAGCCGTCGTTACCCAAGCGCGCTAGTTCATGAGCTAATCTACACGCCGCGCCTAACGGCAGAGCAATGCCACGACGCTGCAGCAGTAGAAGCGTGGACAAAACAGCTAGTTGAACAGCTAAACGCGAAAGAAGTGGGCGCAAGCCAATACAGCTTCGAAGTTGAGCAACACGAAGAGCTAGGTCTAAACCTACCTAAGATTATCGTACGTACTCACGGTGTGACGCATGACTACGCACTAAGCATCGATCTATTGAACTCGAAAGAGTACAACAAGCTAGCTGAGCTTTCGGAAGCACTAGATGGCTTGATTGAGGAAGGCGCTTACATCAAACGTGGCGAGCGTACTCAGCCTGTAACAAGCTTTGCATCTGCACTTGAGTGGCTAATCAAAGAGTCGCGTCGTGGTCTAAGCCTACAGCGCTACAAAGGTCTAGGTGAGATGAACCCAGATCAGCTTTGGGAAACCACAATGGACCCTGAGACACGTCGCATGATGCAAGTAACAATTGAAGATGCGGTAGGCGCAGACCAATTGTTCACAACGCTAATGGGTGACCAAGTTGAGCCGCGTCGTAACTTCATCGAAGAGAACGCACTTAAAGTAGCAAACCTAGACGTGTAGTCGGACAGACTCAGTCAACTCATACTAAAAACGCCATCTCGCAAGAGGTGGCGTTTTTTTATGGGGGTAGAAACGAGATAAAAGAGTCGAGATACGAGAATGGCTGTGCCCTATGAATATGGGAACGCTTCGAGAGGGAGGAATGACCGAGTCGGGGATCTAAAAATATTTTCACCGGAGCCCTTGAAAGCCCATTTTTCGACCTTATATCTAGTTATGAAGAGGGATGGCTAACTTGCTCAACAAGAGAAGAACAGCGCCTCTGGAATCGCTAAACGAGATCGCTCAGGAGAGGATACTCAGTATTAGCACACAACTTGACCCTAGATTCGACATCATGTCCCCGCACCTAAAGAGTAGGTCAGAGGAATGAATCATCGGATCCCTTAGCTCGGCGTTTTCTTGCATAAATGCGCCACGTGGATGACCTTCATCTGGGCTAAGACTATTGCTTAAAAGAGGATAGATTATGCGTAATGTAGATTTCTCACCACTATACCGTAATGCAATTGGCTTCGACCGTCTGTTCAACCTGATGGAAGCAAGCTCTGCGAAGAACACTTCTGGCGGTTACCCTCCATACAACATCGAGCAAAAAGACGAGCACAACTACCGTATTACTATGGCAGTTGCTGGTTTTGCTGAAGATCAGCTCGATTTGACTCAAAACGAAAACATGTTGATCGTGAAGGGCGAGCGTAAAGCCGAAGAAGGTAAAAACTACGTTTACCAAGGCATTGCAGAGCGCGACTTTGAACGTAAATTCCAACTTGCGGATTACGTAAAAGTTGTCGGTGCGTCAATGGAAAACGGTCTGCTTCATGTGGATTTAGTTCGTGAAATTCCAGAAGCAATGCAACCACGTAAGATTGCTATTGGTGGCAATAACCTGATTGAAAACAGCTAATCAGCTAAAGATATTTCAGCTAACCACACGGTTATAGAATGAGAAAGAGCGCCTTCCATTATGGAAAAGGGCGCTCTTTTTAGTTTGGGTTTTTAAAAGTCGCTATTTCAAAGAGAAGCGGCTGAGTTCAATCGGTCTATTTACCTTCGCGGTAAGCCTTTTCCACTTCTTCTGCGATAATCGCAATGCCTTTTTGCATCATCTCATCGTCTTGAACGTAGTTCATACGCAAGCATTGGTGTGCATGATCCCACTCGTCTTTCTGACCAATAAAGAAGTATTCTCCCGGAACAATCAGAACCCCACGCGCTTTCAAGCGTTGGTACAGTTCCATTGTCGTAATTGGCAGTTCATCAAACCATAGCCACAAGAATATAGCGCCCTCTGGTTTGTGGATACGGAAGCGCTCATCGGTAATTGCTTCTTGGAGCAGTTCAACCGCTCGTTGTGATTTCTGCTTGTAAAACGGTTTAATCACCTCTGAACTCAGTTTAAGCAGATCGCCTTTGCCAATGATGTGGTTTGCCAGCGCTGGACCAACACTGCCCGGTGCTAGGCTGATGATGCCGTTCATATTAGTTAATGCTTGAGTGATTTCTTCACTCGCAATCACAATCCCACAACGCACGCCCGGCAAGCCAAGTTTAGATAGGCTCATGCATAGGATGGTGTTTTCATTCCAGAACGGTTCGACATCTTCAAAAATGATGTTCGGGAAAGGCAGACCGTAGGCGTTATCGATGATTAGCGGAATGTTGTTCTCACGTGCTAGTTTGTCCAGTTTACGTACTTCTTCGTCTGTCAGTACGTTACCTGTTGGATTGGTTGGGCGAGACGCGCAGATTGCCGCAACAGAGTCATCGACGGTTAGCTGCTCAAAATCGACGTGGTATTTAAACAGACCGTTATCCAACAGCTCGATCTCTGGGTGGTAAGAGACAAAGATATCTTCATCAATACCTGCGTCACCATAACCGATGTACTCAGGCGCGATAGGCAGTAGCACTTTCTTGTGCGAACCGTCTGGCTGTTTACCTGCTAACAAGTTGAACAAGTAGAAAAAGCCACTTTGGCTGCCGTTAGTTAGGCTGATGTTTTTCTCGGAAATATCCCAGCCGTAAGTTTCACGGAATAACTGAGCCAACGCTTTAACGAACGCGTCTTTGCCTTGCGGACCATCATAGTTGGCGAGGGCGGCGACGAGCTCTCCACTGGCGAGCATTTCCTCACTGGCTTGGCGAAAGTAATCGAGCATGGCAGGAATGGCGGCAGGGTTACCTCCACCGAGCATGATGGCACCTGGTGTGCGCAGACCATCATTCAAATCGTCCATTAACTGCGTGATACCTGAATACTGATTAAATTTTTCACCAAACTTAGAGAACTGCATGTGTCGTTATACCTAATTCATTGTGATTGCTTTATGTGTCTTAACGCCAGTCTTTGACTGGTCAATAGGATAATCCTTGACCTTACCTTAATGTCTATACGACGCAAAGTGTGAATTAAGCCGAAAAAGAAAAAATCGGACCACAATGATTTTTGTTGTGATTAAGTAAACGTTTTCCTATTCGGAAACTGAATCCAACCTGAATGAAACCTCGCTATCTGTCAGAGCAGTGTCAGGCACCATCGTCTAGGTTTGCTCAAAATCCCCTCAATTCTTACTATCTCCTCCGTCATCTTTTTGACGTGTTAGAAAAATTGAGGAGTCAAAATGTTTACTAACCTATTTGTAAAAACACAACTGTTCATCGAATCATTCAAAAACGACGAGCGTGGCGTAACGGCAATTGAATACGCAATTCTTGGTGTATGTATGTCAGCGATCGTACTAGCGGTATTTAACGATACTCTACGTGGAGCACTTCAAGGTGCGATTGATACGATCTCAAGCAACATTGATGCTGCAAGTAAACCGCCTGCTGTATCTGGCTAATAGCTTGTTAGGCAAACTATGGTGGCTACTTCCCCTTGCCACCATGGCTTTTATAGCCAGTTATCAAGACATCAAATACCGAAAAATACCCAATGGAGTGGCGTTAAGTGTTGCTTTACTGGGTGTTTTTTTTGTCTTGAGTAAAGGGGAGTACAGTCACGCACTGTCTTCAATGGTGATATTGGTGATAGGTGCTGTGCTGTTTCAACTACGAATCCTCGCAGCGGGGGACAGCAAATTACTGGCTGCATTTGCACTGATGATTGCACCGCAGTTTTTGCCGTTGACGATTTGGTTGATTGTCACTTTGGGCGGAGTGCTTGCTCTGACGCAGTGGCTTGTTAGCCAAATCGGTATTCATCCTGCTGGGATGGACAGAGGTGTGCCTTATGGTGTGCCCATTTGTCTCGGAAGCCTGTTTGGCATCGCTGCATCTTTATAGGTGAACCATGAATTCAAAAGTCATTCTTGTTTTGGCGGCGATTGCCATTTCGGTCGGGCTTTATGGCGTGACTCAATCACAGCCAACCGCTCCGGTTGTACAAACACAACAGCCGAAGAAAGAAGAGAAAAAATTTAAAGTCTGGACGTTAAAGCGTGACCTAAAACGAGGTGAAGCACTGCAACGTCGAGATTTGGTGATTGAATACTTAACCGAGTCACAAGCGGCGCAACAAGGGATTGATAGCGATATTAAGCTCGATTGGAGCAAGCGCTTAATTGCGGTTGAAGCTCTGAATCAAGGTGAATGGGTGACGAAAGAGGTGCTGACTTCTCCGGGAGAAAGCGATTACCTCTCGACCATGGCCAAGCCTGGTTACGCACCGTTCAATATCACGGTACCGGGTGATGATGTGGTAGGAGGAACGATTGCCGTTGGTGATTTAGTCGATATCTCTGTTATTTCCACCATGGATCAAAACCTCTCGGCAGACAATACCGTGTCGGACATTGAACACCTGACCATGACACCGCTAATTGCTCAAGTGCCTGTGCTGTACATGATCTCGAAACAACGCTTAGTCAGTACATTGACTGACCAGAAAACCACTGATGTCACTTTAGTGTTGCAAGTAACTAACCGTCAGTTGGCTAAGTTGTCGGTAGCAAAACGCATTGCAGAAATTACGGTACATAAATCGATTGGTGAGCAGTTTGTGGATGAACTGCATGCGAACTCAAGCGATGTGATTCGTTTTGCTGATGAAAGGCAAACCACGAAAACCCAATCGATCAAAGAATATCGATTCAACTAGGAGGCAAGATGAAAACCATAACTCGATTTAGCATCTATTGCTTAATGCTTGTTTCCACGGCTTTACAGGCTCAGGGCATAACGACGCTTTCGGCTGGTGGCGCAAGAACCCTATCGTTTAAAGCTGAAGTTGATTCGGTGTTTGTTTCTAACCAAAAAGTGGCGGACTACCAAGTTATCGATGCTCACAAGGTGGTGTTACTGGGTAAATCAGAAGGTGAAGCATCGTTCATCGTGTTTGACCGTGATGGTTCAGAGCTTATTAATCAAACCCTGATTGTCAGCAAAAGCTACCGCAATATTGAGCAGCAAATTCAAGTGCAGTATCCATACTCTGATGTTCAAGTTAACGGTATTGGTAGCAATGTTGTATTGAGTGGCATTGCGCCTTCTGACAATGAACGCGACAACATCTACACCTTGGTGGGTGAGTTGTTGGGTAAGTCTTCCAGTAACCATGATTTTGAAATGCCAGAACTCGATAGTTCGACTGACGACCTTCAAGTGGATTTTATGTCTCGCCCTACCTATCAAGGTGTGGTGAACAACATTGAAGTCACCGCGACGAAGCAAGTTAACGTCAAGTTGACCATTGCAGAAGTCTCCCACAGCTTTATTCAAGATTTTGGTATCAAGATGGGATCTGGTGGTGATGTTGGCATCTTTGTCGATCAGTTAACCAGCTTTAGTGCCGATGACATTGTTTCTGTTATCTCAGCTGTCGGTTCTGACAAGGTCGGCCAAGTGCTGGCTGAACCAAATCTATCGGTAATTTCTGGCGAGCAAGCAAGCTTCTTAGTTGGTGGTGAAATGCCTGTTGTGACGGTGGTCGATGGTGCTAGCGATGTCGATTACAAAGAATTCGGTGTGCGTTTAGATCTGATGGCGAAAGTGCTGCGTGACGACAAAATCAAATTAGCATTGTCACCAGAGGTGAGCTCTTTAGATAACACCTACACCAGTGAAGTGTTTGATTTACCGGCTTTCAAAACTCGTCGTGCACAAACCACCGTTGAATTAGGTGATGGTCAAAGCTTTGTTTTGGGTGGCCTGCTTAATAGTGAAGAGCGCGAATCACTGACACGAATTCCTTTTATTGGTGACATTCCTGTTTTAGGAGCGCTGTTTCGTCACACAGGAACAGAACGCAACAAAACCGAGCTGATTATTGTGGCAACCGTCAACTTGGTGAAACCAGTGAAAGCCAATCAAATCCAGCTACCAACCATGGAAAAAACCGGCACGTTACGACGCTTTTTTGCACTTGATGGCAGTTATGACAAGGCTCAAGACCAATGGGCTGGTGAAGTTCTTAATGCGGGAGGTTTCCGTCAATGAAAAACTGGATGTTAGCTCTACTTGCGATTACGGCACTATCCGGCTGCGCCGACCATATTGTTGAACCTCGCGGGACCAGCATTGCACTCAAACCGACAGAATTTAACTTTGCGGTACAAAGTCAGGACCAAGTTTATGCCATGAATAAGCTCACTCAGTTTGTTCGCAAGTATCCGAATCAAGCGGGCAGTAAATGGCAGATCACCAGCTACAACGCTCAAGGTAAAAAGTTGGCGCAGCATTACCGCATCGCACTGTTGCAGCAAGGCGTGGCGGCCGAACAGTTAGTGCTCGAACATCGCCCGGAGTCTCATCGCTTTGATGTGCAAGTATCGGTGATTCAGCTTCAAGCTCAGCTTGAGGTATGCCACCAAGAGGTTATTGGTGATTACGGTTTGGGTCACCTAGGTTGTTATACCGATGGCAGCCGTTGGCAGTCGATGGTTAATCCGCAGAATGCGCTTTGATAATGAGGAACACTCATCATGTTTGATTTAGTGGATAAGTTGAGTAAGAGCACGCCAAATCACACTCAACAAAAAGAAAATAAGTGTGCGTTCTTGTATCAAACCGCTGCGTGCAAAGACTTAGTTCATAAGGCTTTTCGCTTTGAAGGCTTAGTCGAGCCAATTACGGTGAACAACCAAGAGAAAAACTACCCAGAACTGCATACGCACTCAAGTGTGGAAGTGGTGATTGTTGAGCTGAATAAAAGCCAAAGCGTGGTTGAAGATGCAAAAAACATTGCCCATCAATTACCTACGCATGTGTCGGTTGTGGTCGTTGGCAGCGAAGATGCGATCTCAACGATTCGTGCATTAAAACAGCTTGGTTTTTATTACCTATTTTGGCCTGCGACTGACAAAGAAATCATGGAGTTTTACCATGGTGTACGTCGTAACCGTCAGCAGCAAAGTGGTGTGGCTTCGAATCGAAAAGCAAAGCAAGTGGCGTTTCTTGGTGTGAAAGGCGGTGTTGGAACGTCTTTGATCGCCAGTGAAGTGGCACGTTCATTGGGGCGTCATCATAAAACGCCTACCTTGTTGGTTGATCACACCTACACCGGCAGTAATATCGATGTGCTTTTAGGTTTGCAGAAATTCAGTAAACGCAGTGTACGCAAAGGTACTTTGGTATCGAGCATTGATGGTGATTTCGCCATTAGCTTAGTGCAACGTCTGGAACGAAACCTCGCGATTTTAGGTTTGGAGTCGGATGCGTTTACGCGTGCTGAGCTGCATGAATATACCCAAGCGCTCAAAGAGCAAGTGGTTAAGAACCATTCATTTGTGATTGAAGACTATTCACATACCGTCACCACAAATGAAGAGTTCGACCGTGCAGTGGCTGAGATTGATACGTTAGTGGTGGTGTTTGATGCCACGGTGTCGTCGCTACGAGAATTAAACCGCGTAGTGTCTGAGCTAGAAACGCGCTATCCAGAGCTGCCGCTTCTTACCGTGATGAATCAATCGCGTCCAGACAATGCGGCCTCAATCAGTATGTCTGATGTCAGCAAGTATTTCGGTCGCAAAGCCGATTGCAAAATAGAGTTTGACCACAAAGCGAACCATTACCTACTTCAAGGTCATCAACTGATTGATACTAAATCAGAAATGCAGCAAGGCTTGAGTGATTTAGTCGCATTGCTGGTGGGTGATAAGCCACAACAAAAACGTTCTTGGGTGCAAGAACTGTTTAATCGCTAGGAGGTAGGGAATGCAACACTCCAAACAAACCTACATCCATCTGCGTGACCAAATTTTTAATGCTTTGGATGCATCAGTACTAGAAAGCTTATCGAAAAGTGACCTAGAACGTCAGTTGAGTAACGCGGTCGATATGTTGGTCAGTCGCGACCAGCTATCAGTTTCTTCTCTGGCGAGAAGCGAATATGTCGTGAGCATGATTCATGAGTTAGTAGGTTTGGGACCGCTTCAGGTCCTGATGGATGACGACACCATTACCGACATCATGATCAATGGCCACCAGCAAGTGTATGTCGAGCGCTTTGGTTTAGTACAACAAGCGGATGTGCATTTTCTCGATGAAAAGCAACTCGCAGATATCGCGAAACGTATTGCTAGTCGTGTTGGTCGTCGTGTTGATGAATCGTCACCTACGTGTGATGCGCGCTTAGAAGATGGCAGTCGTGTGAATATCGTTCTGCCGCCAATTGCCATTGATGGTACTGCAATATCGATTCGTAAGTTTCGGCAGGAAAGCATTGGTTTTGCTGACTTAGTTGAATTTGGCGCATTGAGTCCTGAGATGGCGAAGTTGCTGCAATTGGCTGCGCGTTGTCGCCTGAACATTCTTGTCGCTGGTGGTACAGGGTCGGGCAAAACAACGTTGTTAAATGCATTGTCTCAATACATCTCGCAAGGTGAACGAGTAGTAACGATTGAGGATACTGCGGAGCTGAGACTGCTTCAGCCTCATGTGGTTCGTATGGAAACTCGAACAGCAGGTATCGAAGGCTCTGGTGAAGTGAACTCACGCGATCTGATGATTAACTCGTTGCGTATGCGTCCAGATCGCATCATTGTTGGTGAGTGCCGTGGTGCTGAAGCGTTTGAAATGTTGCAAGCGATGAACACTGGCCACGATGGTTCGATGTCGACGCTGCATGCTAACAGCCCACGTGACGCCCTCGCCCGAGTGGAATCCATGGTCATGATGGCAACCAATAACCTGCCACTAGAGGCGATACGCCGCTCTTTAGTAAGTGCAGTGGACCTCATTATACAGGTCAATCGCCTTCACGATGGTTCTCGCAAAGTGATGAGTATTACGGAAGTGATTGGTATGGAAGGACAAAATGTTGTGCTTGAAGAACTGTTTTGCTTCCAATCTGATCCGCATCATTACGAAGGCAAAATTACCGGCCGTTATGAAACGACGGGTGTTATGAGCCGCTCAGTTTTGTTTGAAAAAGCACGTTTCTACGGAGTGGACAAAGAACTCGCTGACACCATCAGTGAGATTGAAGCTGTGGGGTAAGGCATGTATTGGTTCATTTTAATCGGTGGCATTGCTTTAGTCGCTGTCGCCTTGTTGAGTGAAAAGAACAAGCATCTTGATAGTTATCTCATCCAGTATCAAAAACGTGATCGTGTTGAGACAAGGCTTACTCGTCAAGCGGTGAACGTTGCCAGTTTGTCAGACAGAAGCTTACGCCAAGGTTTGAAAACACGCTGGGATAACCTAAAGCGCCAATTGGGCCGTTTAGCTCTGCTTAAAATAGTGCTCTACACCATGTTGGTTATTGTGCTGGCTTTGGTTGTGAATAGCACATTTACACGATTTGCTGCTTATGAGCTATTGCCCTTTGCGGTGCTATTTGGCTGGTGGCTTGGTTATCAATGGCTACAGAAGCGTGAGCAAAAGCAGTTTGATGAAACCTTTCCGGATGCATTGAATATGCTGGCAAGCGCCATCAGTGCAGGAGAGAGCATTGGCCGCGGCATCATGTACGTGGGTGACAATCTCGAGGGTGAAGTCGGACGTGAATTCAAGTTGATGGGGGAGCGGTTAAAAATGGGTGAGTCAATCGATGAAGTGTTCCGCAAGTCTTGTCTGCGTTTTCCAAACCCGAACTTCCATTTCTTCGTGATTACGCTACGAGCGAATATGCAGCGCGGTGGTCAGTTGAAAGAAATCATGACGCGTTTGAATCGCCAGATGTTTGAAGCTAGAGCCGTCGAGCGAAAGAAATTTGCTCTGACGTCAGAAGCGCGAATTTCAGCAAAAATCGTTTCGGCGACGCCATTTTTCTTTCTGTTTATCTTGCAGTTTTTAAGTCCAGAGAACTTTGAGTTCGTGATGTTTAACCCAGAAGGTCGTCCGCTGCTTTATTACTTGGTGAGCAGTGAAGCGATTGGTATGGCGATCATTTGGGCACTAATGAAGAGAGTGAAGTAATGATGACTCAAACGATGTTTTGGCTGTTTTTCTCTCTCGTTGGTGTCAGTTTCGGCGTACTTCTGCTTATTTACTGGATGCTTAACCATTTCGGCTATCAACGACGTGTGGCAAGAATCGTGCGCCAACACAAAGGTGATCAGCAAGAAGAGTCACGACTAGAGTCGATCCTATCTCCGTTATCGAACTTAGTAGAGAAGCGAGATGCGAGTTTGTCACAGCGTTTACACCTCGCTGGGATTGATAACCCCAATGCTGCCGCTTGGTTTGCGCCATTGAAGTATGCGGCTTTGCTGCTTGGTGAGCTGATGATTGCCGTATTGGTCTTCACGTTAAATATCGCAACTAACTATTGGGTTGCTCTCGCTGCCGCTTGGGCGATGGCTGTGATTTTATTGCCAGATATGTGGCTTGAAGTTCGCAAGACCAATCGCCAACGACGTATCAGCCGCAGCTTACCTTATTTAATCGATCTCATGGCGATATGTGTTCAGACCGGTATGTCGATTGAAGCGTCGCTGAAATACTTGGCGATAGAGATTCAAAGTTTTAACCCTGAGTTGGGCAAGTTATTGGATAACACCAACCAGCGTGCCCGCATTATGGGTATGGAGCGTGCGTTACAAGAGCTGTATCAGCAAGTGCCATCGTCTGAGATGCGCAGTTTTATGCTGACACTAACCCAGAGCATGCAGCACGGCTCATCCATCTACACCATGTTGACGACATTGTCCGGAGATATCCGTGAAGTGCAGATGTTGGAGCTTGAAGAGCAAATAGGGAAGTTGGCGGCCAAGATGTCGATCCCATTGATTGTCTTTATCTTGATTCCACTTGTTTTTGTAATCACCGCTCCGGGGGTGATGAGGATGATGTCCCATGTTTAAAAAAATCCTGATTTGTTTGTTACCAGCAATGCTCGCAGCGTGCAGTTCTACCCAGCAAGCGTGGCAACAACAAGATTCGAAAGAAGCCATTTACCAGAAAACCAACAATCACACTCAATTAGTGACCTTGTACAAACAGCAGCTTCAACAAAGCGATGATGCGCAGGTGCGTGAGAAGCTAGCGCAAAGCTATCTCGCACTTGGTGATGCCGAATCAGCGTTGTTTTATATCAAGCCATTAACCAATAAATCAGCAACGAGTGTCGATACCTTGTTAATCCAGGCACAAGCCTATGGTGAATTGGCGCAATACCCTGCTGCGATTAGCAGTGCAAAAGCGGCACTCGCGCTTGAAGAGACCAATGCGGAAGCAGAAAACTTGCTTGGTACTTACTACGGCTATAACTACCAATATGACTTGGCTCGCCGTTATTTCGAACGTTCACGCGAACACTTCTTTGATGGAGTAACGGTCAACAATAATCTTGCGGTCCTTGATATTGCAGAGGGGCAATACAAACAGGCGATTCAGCGTCTGCTACCTCTTTACAAAAACGGTCAAGCGGATGAGCAAGTGATGACCAACCTGACGTTGAGTATGGCCAAAGAAGGTCAGTATGAGTTCGTTAAACAAGTATTGAGTGAGAAGTACAGTAACCACCAGATCGACAATATTTATCGTGCTTTGCGCGGTTATGACCCGTTGAAAGCGAAACAGAAAAAGCGAGCTCTAACAGAGGTTACCCGTGAAAGCTAAGCAACGTGGTGTTGCCAGTATTGAGTTTGCCATTGGGTTCTTCGCTTTCTGGCTGATGTGCATGGCGTGGGTTGAAATGAGCTATATGTCTTACATTTCAGCCATCAACGATCTGACCATTTCAGAGATCTCACGCACCGCTAAAAAACGTAATGACGACTACATGCAAACAGTGCAAGCCGTGCTGAATCGAGAGGGCAGTATTTGGAATACCGCGGTGGATGTGGAGCGTTTTCGCGTTTCCATCCAATACCTCGATAACATCGAATCTCTCACTGCTTATACCGAGCAATGCAAGTTAGCACCGGAACAAGCCAGCAGAGAATGCGGTGATGCAGAGAATGCGGCCTTGGCTGTATATCACATCGATTACAACTTTCAACCAATCTTCAGTTACTTTCTGGGCTTACAAAGCACGATGAGCCGAGAAATGGTGGTGGTACAAGAATATGAACGCTCCCAATTTGCAATTTAATTACTGTCGAGGGCAGAGCAAGCAACGTGGCACTTTCAGTATTGAGTTTGCCATTGTTGGTATCTTCTTCAGCTTACTGTTGGCATTTAGTGGTGATGTGATTATTAAGCTATCAGTGAAAGGTAAGTTGGATCGATTAACTTATTCGTTAGTGAATGTGGTGAAAGAGCGTACCCAGCTTTATGGTGCGGATTATGAGCTTTCAAAAGAAGAAGCTGACGATGTCGATACCATCATTCGCCATTCATTGGAGCGTACGTTCGGTAACTTTCAAACCAGTCAGTATGGCTTACAAGTTGAAGAGTTAAGCTTCGCCGCTGTGGATAAACCCAACCCAGTGATTATTGAAAAACGTGGCGCGATAGATTGCCAAGTTGGGGAAGGCATCAGTTCATTGAGTTCATTGTCTGTGGTGAGTAACCGAGGTCGACAAATGCCGCTGTATCGTGTTTCTGTTTGCTATGAAACCGACAATTGGATTGGCAGTTTGTTGGGTGTTGAGTTCACTCGAGTTGAATCTGATGCTGTCGTGATAGGGAGGTAACATGCCACATAGTATTCAAAGATACTCTAGTTTGAAAAAACAAAGCGGTCATGTCGGCATGTTATTCGCCATGATCATTCCCATCCTTTTTGGTGTCTTCATGTTGGGCTCCGATGGAGCGAGGGCATTACAGACTAAAGCCCGTTTAGAAGAGGCGGCAGAAGCAGCGGTGCTGGCGGTTTCTGCAGAAGATTCAGAAAATCACACGTTGGCGCAGAACTACATTGAGCACTATGTGTATGACGTTGAAGGTATTGAGAACCTAAGCGTGCAGCGTTTGTCTTGTGATGAGATACCGGATTGCCAAGCTGGGTTATCAAAGGGGCAAGCGCGTTATTTTGAGTATCGTGTTGTGGGGCGAACTCGTCACAAATCTTGGTTTCCTGGACAGGGTGTGATTGTTGGTTTTGGTGAAACGTTCGATGTTACTGGAAGCTCCAAAGCACGACGTTATCAAGGTCAGCCTGTCGACATTACCTTTATCGTTGATTTTTCTGGCTCGATGAATGAAAACTGGAGTGGTGGTAAGAAAACCAAAATCGAAGATCTGAAAGACATCATCGAAAAAGTAACCGATGAATTAGAGCAATACAATGCGTTAAACCCAGAACAAACACATAGAGTCGCAATCACAGGGTACAACCGTCGAACGATCAATACTGGTAATAACAACAAACTGATTATTCGAGATCAGCGTATCACTACCAAAATGGGTGAATACGATAAGGATGACGTGGTTAACTTTAACAAAACGATAGAACAACAATTTAAAGTCAAAGGAGCAGCTAAACGAGTACCTAATGGAGACGACGAGGCTGAATTTTATGACATTTTCTATACAGATAAGTTTGATGGATTTGTAAAGGACGTTAGAGGCTTTAAGGCCAACGGCGGTACTGCTTCGCTACAGGGAATCATCAGAGCTGGGCAGATTGTTACTCAGCTAGCAAAAAGGCCAAAGCAACTAATTATTATTCTATCCGATGGTGAAGATTGGAATCATTATGCTGAACAAACACCAAAGCTTGTTGAAAAAGGTATGTGTACCAACATCCTCAATATGATTAATGGTGGAAAAGTGACGGCAGATGGAGCCAGTGATTCGATAGAGGTCATTAATGGCGTGAGCCAAGGCATGAAAACACCAGAGGGCGAACAGATGAGTGCCAGTATGTCGGTGATTGGTTTTGATTATGAATTGAATGCCAATGTGGGCTTACGTAATTGTGTTGGGGCGGACAACGTCTACAAAGCAGAAAATACCGACGACATATTGAATCAAATCTTATCGCTGATTACCGAAGAAGTCGGTCACCTAACCTTGTAGAGAGCAATACAATGAACAAGTTAATTCTGGCATTAGCCGTGAGCTTATCTGTGCCATCATTTGCACAAGATAACACTAATCAAGCGCTGTATTACTATTGCCAGCAAGGGCAGAATCAGTATCAAGAATCGGTGTCTTTTGGGCATCAAACGGAAGTGAAATACCATCAAGGTCCGTTTATGCAGATTACCGTTAATGATGAACAGAGTGCTCTTGAACCCATGTTATTGTCTCAATTGGAGCAGGCTGGTATTGATAAATCCTGCGCGACCTACCTATTGAGCCGTGCACAACTAACAGAGAATAAGCAGGGCGAGTTTGCTGCCCGAGTGCTGTTTGAGTTTGATAAAGCGAGTTTAAATGCTCAATCGAAGTTCATTCTCACTGAGTTGAATCAGCAACTGAAACAACGACCTCAATCTTCATTGTTGGTGGTTGGCAATACGGATGCGAAGGGGAGGAATGGGTATAACCTAACGCTTGGCTTAAAGCGTGCGAACGCTGTGGGTCAATATCTTGAAGGGTATGATGAAGTGGTGTCCACTTCACGCTCTGATGGCGAAACGCACCCAGTGAGCAGTAATGCAAATACTCACGGGCGCGAGTTAAATCGCCGTGTTGATATTAGCTTGCCAACGCAAGGCTAACGGTAAGGTAATAGTATCTTTAAGCTTGCACCCATGGATGGGTCGCTTGGTGTTTCAAACCAAATAGCACCTTTGTAGCTGTGTACAATCTCATCACACAACGCCAAACCTAATCCTGTTCCTGGGTTTTGCTCATCAGCACGCACACCGCGTTTAAATAAAGTGTCGCTTATCGACTCATCCACGGCGGGACCATCGTTGTTAAAGGTAATGATAATGCCTTCTTCGGTATTGTTGATGAACACATCGATACGCTTATTGGCATAGCGGTACGCGTTCTCCAAGATGTTGCCAAACACTTCCATCACATCCGCTTTACTCATCGGCAGAGTCTGATCATTATTGATAAACTGTTCGACGCGAATACCCTTATCCATGTGGACTTTATCAAACATCAGCAGGAGGCTGTTGAGGATAGGTTTGATTGGAGTGGTATTCTCTACAATCCCTTTCACACCCAATGATGCTCGCTTAAGTTGGCCTTGAATCACATCATCCATTTCTAATAACTGTTGGTTGATATCATGAATTTTGCCTTCTTCAATATCATCCAATAGGGCTTGGGATACTGCGACTCGTGTTTTCAAACTATGTGCGAGATCGTTTAATGCTCGGCGATAGCGCTGCTCGTTTTCTTTTTGCTGGAACATCAATTCATTGAGAGCTTGAGTAATTGAAGTCAGATCTTCAGGATAATCCCGTTCGAGCCTTTCTTGTTTGCCATGCTTGATGTTTTCAAGCTCCTTCTCTAGACGAGATATTGGAGCAAAGCTGGCTTTGTAGATAAGAATAATGAGTCCGCTTAGTATGATGAAAGCACCAAGTAATCCGAAAGCGACGTGGTATTTTAATTGCTTGAGTGGGGCTACTTCATCTTCTACCCGCTTGGTGAAAATAAGCCGACCATTTGGGTTGTATTCTGATTCGTGAAGTTTAATTGTGTGCACAACGAAGGCTGCACCACTCGGTTTCTCAACGAGCTGAATCGAGTTTATTGGATAGTTCAGATCCTCGCAGAAGTTATCTATTTTGGGTGGTGTAATACCAAGGGCTTCTAATCGCTGGTTGCGCTTTTCTATATCAATCGATGTCCACAACTGTTGGTTGCTTTGATCACACATGATTACCTGAGTTGTGGTTTGGCGCTCAGTGTAAACTCGCTCCCACTCAGAAAGTGGGGGGAAAATGTTTGAAGAAACGATTTTGTTTATGGTGGGAGGTACATCGAACAGAATCTCAGCCGAGTATCGCTCGATCAATTGATGCTTTTTGTAGTTGTAGTAGAACCAACTTGATACCAATAATGAGCTCAGAACAAGCAAAATTGCGCTAGCAAAAATGTTTCGACGAAAGCGAGTTCGATACAACCTTCTCATTGACTACTTTGCCTCTAGCTCAAAGCGATAGCCTTGGCCACGGATGGTACTAATGATTTTGTCATCAGTATGTACAGCAAGTTTTTTACGCAGACGCGAGATGATCACTTCGATATTGTTCAGTTGTACGCTTTCTCCGGCATCGTAGAGTGAGTCAGCAATCTGCTCTTTGGATATGACTTTTTGGCGGTGACGGATTAGATACTCAAAGATTTGATATTCCAACGCGGTGAGATCCAGTACGTTGTCTGCATAGCTTATGCTTTTCGCCTGAGTATCTAACGTTACCTCACCTGCATTTATGGTGTTGGTGGAGAAGCCTTGATAACGACGGACAAGTGCTTCTAAGCGAGCCATTAATTCTTCAAACTGAAATGGTTTGGTGAGGTAGTCATCAGCACCAGAGTTCAGCCCCTCCACTTTATCTTGCCAATCTCCACGAGCGGTCAATATTAAGATCGGTACATTAATCTCTTTGCGGCGGATCTGTTTTATTAATGTAATCCCATCAAAGTCTGGCAAGCCAAGGTCAATGATCATGGCATCTGCATTGGGGTGTTTTTGAATGGTTTGCAAGCAAGCGGATGCGGTTTTATCGGCATATACCGTATTGCCACGATCTTTGAGCTGCGAAGCTAAATGGTGATTGAGAATTTCGTTGTCTTCGACCAGTACGACTAACATGAACAACCTAATCAATGGATTTCATAATTGGATTAACCTTAGCATTCAACAAAAAAAAGGGAAGCGATGCCTCCCTTTAAACCTTGTTAATTCACCACATTCTTGTTGCTGAGCAAGTTACTCACCGGTGTAAACAATCAGCACCTTATCGTCTTGGTATTGACGTTCGAATGCGTAGTAACCTTCTTGGTTGCGAGTGATGTGCTTACCTTGAGCAACCGCTGGGTGGCGTTTACGGAATTCGCCCAACCTTTGCCAATGTTGCAGTAGATCTTCACGTTCGCCATGAATCTTATCCCATGGCATATCTGAGCGTGTGCCTTGGTGAGCATCTGAACCAGTAATGCCAAAATCACGGGCGATCTCATCACCGTAATAGATCTGTACTGCACCGGGAGCCAGCATCAGAGCATTTGCTGCACGTGCTTGGTCATCAAAGCTGCGGCTGCGAGCTGACCAGAACAGCTGTGTATCGTGTGAAGACAGGTAGCTCAACACGTTGAACTCAGGATCGGTATTGATGCGCTCTGCATAGCGGCGGTAATCATTATCAAGTTGAGCGAAACACTTCAGTGCTTTTGGCGCTACGTCAGATTGGAACTCGAAGTTAATGATGGAATCGAAGCCGTTATCGAAATACGGGCTCTTCACTACGCTGTGTGCCCACACTTCACCCGTCATCCAGAAAGGTAGATCATCCAAGGCTTTGTCCGGGTTGTTTTGCTTCCATTGAGCAAGCGCTTGAGTGGTGCTGGCTTTCAGCTCTGCCCACGCTTCCATTTCAACGTGTTTGGCCGTGTCGACACGGAAGCCGTCAATGCCGTAGTCACGTACCCAATCGGACAACCAGGTAATCAGGTGTTCACGTGGGGTTTGTAGCTCATCTTGCGCATTGGTGTCTTTATTGCGGAAGAAGTTTGGTAGTCCGGTTTTCTGATTCGATTCGGTTTTGAGATCCGGTAGGTAGTTCAAAGACATGGTGATGTCGTTGTAGCCCGGAGCATCGTAGTCGCCAATGTCGGTGCGGATCCAATCTTTGCCCCACCATTTATCCCACGCTTCGCTATCACCGTATTTGATGTAGTCGTTGAAGCTATGCCAGCTTTGTCCTGATTTTGGCTGCCAGTCGGTCCATTTTTCACCGAGGATTTCTTTGGCTTCTTGGTCATCAAGGTAAAGCTGACCAAATCCGAATTCCTGCATGTCTGCTAATGTCGCATAACCTGTGTGGTTCATGACGACATCCCAAATCACGCGAATGCCTTTCTTATGAGCGGTATCGACGAAGGTTCTGAGTTCATCTTCGGTCCCCATGTTGGCATCAAGCTTGGTCCAATCTTGGTGATAGTAGCCGTGGTAGCCATAGTGCTTAAAGTCGCCTTTATCGCCGCCACCAACCCAGCCGTGGATTTGTTCCAGTGGTGAGGTTATCCAGATAGCATTGACACCAAGTGATTCGATGTAATCGAGTTTTTTCGTCAGACCCGCTAAGTCACCACCGTGGAAGGTGCCAATCTCGTATTTTCCATCTTTGCTGCGACCGTAGCTGTTGTCGTTGTCTGGGTTGCCATTGTAGAAGCGGTCGGTCATAACGAAGTACACCGTCGCGTTATCCCAGCTGAAAGGTTTATCGGCTTGCTGATCGACTTCTTCTAGCAGCAATAGACCTTGGCTCATAGGACCCGGCTGCATGGTGACGCTGCCATTGGCGACTGTGGCTTCTTGTCCGGTTAAGGCATCACGAACGACAGTGCCATCATTAAAGGTTTGAGTAACGTTGATGGTTTTTGGCGCGTCAGTTGCGACAGGGCAAGAGTAGGTGATGTCCTGACTCTGTTTTGGTTTGATTTTTACCGTCAGCTCATTGGTGGTTGGATTGAGCGTAAATTGATAGGTATTGGCTTTGAAGATGCGCAGCGGCATTTGTGCATCAGTGGCGCAGTTATCCATTTTTAATGGACGATTGAACTTGATGCGATCTTCTTCTGCTAGGGCAAAGCTACTGCCACAGCTTTGCTTGCTGTCAGCAATGGTAAAGCTATAACTGCCTTTTTCGAGTTTTTGCTCGGCGACAAGTAAGCCCTGTGAGTTTTCTTCAAAAACAGCGGTGTCATCACCAACGCTTAATACGATGGCATTTTCTGGAATCTGGCTGCAGGCGCTCAGTAGACCGATAGAGAGTGCGAGAATTGTTTTTTTCATTGTGTCCTTCCCCCGAATAAACAGTCCAGTTATAGCAAAACTGTGCCTCTACAATCCGAGCTCTACACCAACAAGTTAAACGCGTCTCACCCTACAAATTTTCGTCTTGTTCACAAAATGAATAATAAGCGTCACCTTCATCGGTTTGAAGGCAACAAAAAAGGGAAGCATCTGCTTCCCTTTTACTTATTTCTTAATCACTTCTAAGAGTAATGAATTACTTTTGAAGCAAAGAAATGTCTGCGATCTGTAGGAACAGGTTACGCAGGTTGTTCAGTAGTGTCAGACGGTTCTTCTTAAGTGCTTCGTCGTCTGCCATTACCATTACGTTATCAAAGAACGCATCAACTGGTTCACGTAGGTCAGCTAGCTTGCTTAGGGCTTCTTGGTAGTTACCTGTAGCAAATGCTGGCTCTAGCGCTTCCGTCATTACTTCAACGCTTTCTGCTAGTGCTTTCTCTGCGTCTTCTTGTAGAAGTGCTAGGTCGATGTCTGCTGCTAGTTCGCCGTCGAATTTCGCTAGGATGTTACCTACACGTTTGTTCGCTGCTGCTAGAGACTCTGCTGCTTCTAGTTCACGGAAGTGAGAAACCGCTTTAACTCGTTGGTCGAAGTCTGCTGGTTTCGTCGGGCGACGCGCTAGAACCGCTTGAATGATGTCTACGCTGAAGCCTTCGTCTTGGTACCAAGCACGGAAACGACCAAGCATGAACTCGATAACGTCTTGCTCAACGTTGTCGTTGGTTAGGCGATCGCCAAACAGTGACTTCGCTTTCGCTACTAGGTCAACAAGATCTAGGTTGTAGCCGTATTCAACGATGATACGTAGTACACCTAGAGATGCGCGGCGTAGTGCGAATGGATCGCTGCCTTTAGGTGCTTGACCAATACCGAAGATACCTACGATAGTGTCTAGCTTGTCTGCCATTGCAACTGCAGTTGAAACGCCGTTAGATGGCAGTTCATCACCTGCGAAACGAGGCATGTATTGCTCGTTCAGTGCTACTGCAACTTCTTCTGCTTCACCGTCGTGGCGAGCATAGTGCATACCCATAACACCTTGAGTATCCGTGAATTCGAATACCATTGAGGTCATTAGGTCACATTTTGCTAGTAGACCAGCACGCTTTGATTTCTCAACGTCAGCACCGATTTGCTCAGCAATGTAGCCAGCAAGCTCTGTGATGCGGTCTGTTTTGTCTTTGATCGTACCCAGTTGCTTTTGGAAGATCGCTTGTTCTAGTTCTGGCAGACGGTCGATAAGCGGACGCTTACGGTCTGTGTTGAAGAAGAATTCTGCGTCAGCAAGACGCGGGCGAACCACTTTCTCGTTACCTTCGATTACGTAACGAGGTTCTTTTGATTCGATGTTCGATACGAAGATGAAGTTAGGTAGTAGCTTCTTGTTTTCGTCGTAAACAGGGAAGTATTTTTGGTCACCTTTCATGGTGTAAACCAACGCTTCAGAAGGCACTTTTAGGAACTCTTCTTCAAACTTCGCTGTTAGTACCACTGGCCATTCAACCAGAGACGTTACTTCTTCTACTAGGTCATCTTCTAGGTCAGCGATACCGCCAACCGCTGCTGCCGCTTTTTGTGCGTCAGCTAGGATGATTGCTTTACGCGCTTCGTAATCTGCCATTACTTTACCGCGCTCTTCTAGGATCGCAGGGTATTGCTCAGCAGAATCGATAGTGAACTCTTGCTCACCCATGAAGCGGTGACCACGGATAGTGCGGTCTGAAGCGACACCAAGGATCTCGCCTTCGATTAGATCGCTGCCCATTAGCATGGTTAGCGTCTTAACTGGACGGATAAATTGAGTCGTTTTGTTACCCCAGCGCATTGGTTTTGCGATAGGTAGGTTTGCTAGTGCTTTCGCTGCAAGTTCAACTACGATCTCAGACGTTGGCTGACCTTTCACTTCTTGTTTGAACAGTAGCCATTCACCTTTGTCTGTAACCATGCGCTCTGCTTGGTCAACCGTGATGCCACAACCGCGTGCCCAGCCTTGAGCCGCTTTTGTTGGGTTGCCTTCCGCGTCAAACGCCGCAGAAACCGCAGGACCACGCTTTTCAACAACTTTGTCAGACTGGCTGTCTGCTAGTGCTGCTACTTTAAGTGCAAGACGACGAGGTGCCGCGAACCATTTCACGCCTTCATGAGCAAGCTCAGCGCCTTTTAGTTCTGCTTCGAAGTTTGCTGCGAATGCTTCAGCTAGAGTGCGAAGTTGCGTTGGTGGTAGCTCTTCTGTACCTAGCTCGATTAGAAATTCTTTTGCCATGTTACTCTACCCCTTACGCTTGTTCTTTTTTACACATTGGGAAGCCAAGAGCTTCACGCGATGCGTAGTATGCTTCTGCAACTGCTTTAGTCAGGTTGCGGATGCGTAGGATGTAACGTTGGCGTTCAGTTACTGAGATCGCTTTACGTGCGTCTAGTAGGTTGAATGCGTGACCAGCTTTTAGAATGCGCTCGTAAGCAGGTAGTGGCAGTGGCTTTTCAAGTTCAAGCAGTTCTTTACACTCTTTCTCACACTGTTCGAAGAAACCAAATAGGAATTCAACGTCTGCGTGCTCGAAATTGTAAGTTGATTGCTCTACTTCGTTTTGGTGGAAGATGTCACCGTAAGTCACTTTGCTGCCGTCTGGTGCGATGTTCCAAACTAGGTCGTAAACAGAGTCTACTTCTTGGATGTACATTGCTAGACGCTCGATACCGTAAGTGATCTCACCGGTTACTGGCTTACACTCAAGACCACCAACTTGCTGGAAGTAAGTAAACTGAGTCACTTCCATGCCGTTTAGCCAAACTTCCCAGCCTAGACCCCATGCGCCTAGTGTTGGGTTTTCCCAGTTGTCTTCTACGAAACGGATGTCGTGAACAAGTGGGTCGACACCAAGAACCTCTAGAGAACCTAGGTACAACTCTTGGATATTGTCTGGCGATGGTTTTAGCGCTACTTGGAATTGGTAGTAGTGCTGAAGACGGTTAGGGTTTTCACCGTAACGGCCATCAGTAGGACGACGTGAAGGTTGTACGTAAGCTGTAGACATTGGCTCTGGGCCAAGTGCTCGTAGACAGGTCATTGGGTGAGAGGTACCCGCACCAACTTCCATATCTAGTGGTTGAACAATGGTACAACCATTTTGAGCCCAATAATCCTGCAGCGCGAGGATCATTCCCTGGAAGGTTTTGATATCGTATTTTTGCATAAGTCAGGTTCGCGCGATTCTCTTATTACTTGTGAATTCGTCTCTTTTTTGTTGGGTTTTCTTGCCTCAACAATAGCGATTCAAAGTAATTACGGTTGAATAAATTAACAATCAAGTATACCCAGATATTGAGCATGGGAGTAGAGCTAATCTTGATTAATTCGTGGGCAATTTTCTCCTTTAATGGATTTTTACCGCTTTATCTGCTGAATTTTTCCTAAAAGGGAGTTTTCACTGACTTTCACTCTTGAGGTGATGAGGAAACATGGCTAGAATTGCGCCTGTCTTTGGGGAGTAGCTTACTCGATGAAATGTCTGTTTCATCCAGTTCGTTCGTCAACATAATTGGTGCAAAATCACCATGGTGTTCGAGACTCATCAGCCCGATGAGTTTAGCAAGACCTTAGACAAATCATCATGAACCGGGGTGGGGCGTGAGATTTGTCTTAGGTTAAAAATAATTATCCCGCCCCAATGAGCATGTCGTGAGCGTTTTAGCTATTTCAATTACTACTGTAGCGTTAGCAGAAATTGGCGATAAGACCCAATTGCTATCTCTATTACTTGCCAGTCGTTACCGCAAGCCAATCCCTATTATTGCAGCAATCTTTTTGGCAACCATTGCCAACCACGCTTTGGCTGCATGGTTAGGTGTGGTGGTGGCCGATTATCTTTCGCCTGAAGTTCTCAAATGGGTGCTGGTGGTCAGTTTTGTCGCTATGGCGGCTTGGGTGTTGATCCCAGATAAACTGGATGACGACGAGCAAATCTCCAACCGTGGTCCATTTATTGCCAGCTTTATTGCTTTCTTCGTTGCGGAGATTGGCGACAAGACTCAGATTGCGACTTCTATCTTGGGTGCGCAGTACGCAGATGCGTTGAGTTGGGTGATTCTTGGCACCACGATCGGTATGCTGCTGGCGAATGTGCCTGTGGTCCTGATTGGTAAATTGTCGGCTGATAAGATGCCTTTAGGGCTGATTCGTAAGGTGACCGCATTCCTGTTTATCGCGCTAGCTATCGGAGCGGCACTGTTCTGATTTGTTGCACGTAAAATGGTGTGAATTATCAATAACTAGAGAAGTAATACACTACTTCAAACTCTGACTCAAAATCGTTCAAGACCGTGACGGATGACATATTAGTGTCATACTTGTCATGGTAATTTAATGGTGTGAATGATAGCGAGAGGGCAAAGGTATGCTTACACGTTACATGGGGATGACCCCAAAGAGTCAGAGTTATTTATTCACCTTTGGTTTGGCGCTTTGCTTACTAGCAATGGTGCTGACTGATATGTGGCTGCCAATTGTAGCAGGGTCCTTCATTCTTACGGGTTTAACGGTAGAAGCGTGGATTCGGGTGGCTCATATCATTCCGATGCATGAGGAAATGCGTGCAATGCGGAAACAACTAAACAAGCTACAATCTGAAGTTCGCACACTAGAATACGATGAATAAACAAACGGCAGCCTATTGGGCTGCCGTTTTTGATCTTGCTGAGATTATTCCAAACCTTTCTTAATTAGGTACTGGTATGGAAGCTGCTCCGTTTGTGCCGCAATCAACTGGTGATCCATAAATCGGCAGAAGCTCGGGATATCTCGAGTTGTGGATGGGTCGTCCGCTTTAACCAGCAACACCTCACCATCTTGCATGTTTCGAATTGTCTTCCTGACCATCATCACTGGCTCTGGGCAGCGTAATCCTTCCGCCTCTAATGTCTTGGTCGCCAGTTCAGGATTAAAGCTCATAATGTGATTCTCGTAACTAACTGAGCGGTGAATTTTACTTTCGTTGAAAAAATATTCAATAACCACTTGGCAAACCGAATTTTTTGATTTACCTTAAATTAACAATTTGGTAACAACTGGTAAGGGGACACGATGTTAACAGCGTTAGACAGACTGACCATCTATTCGGTTTTATGCTTCATCTCGTTTTGTGCATTAGTGCTTAGAACGCCAGCTGAAACCTCATTGATGCCTCTTGCAGGCATGAGTGCAACGATTATCGGGATTTGGATTGAGATGCACAAATGGTCAGGTGCATCAGAGCAAGAAAATTAGCACTTCTTGCTGTAATCGAAACCTATTGATATATACGCTCACCAAGTTTAACGACACTTCATTCCGACACTATCCCCATTTTTCTTGGGCTTCCCCGCTGAAAGGCGGGATTTTTTTTGCCTGAAGAGTACAATTTACCTAAATCCCCTACATGTTAAGTGGCAAATCGTGGAATTAGAAGACATCTATCGTCGAGATCTGAATTTATTGGTCGCATTACGTGTGTTGATCGAAGAAAGCAGTGTTAGCAAGGCAGCAACGCGTCTCAATTTAAGCCAATCAGCTATGAGCCGCGTACTCGGTCGATTGCGTGATTTGCTTGACGATCCGTTATTTACACGGCAAGGCCAGCACTTAATACCGACGCAAAAGGCGTTGGAAATCGATCGCTCTTTGGGAGAGCCTTTGGAATCACTGCGCCAATTACTGTCTCCACGAGAATTTGACCCGCGTAGCTGTGATCAAACTTTTAATATTGCCACGACGGATTATGCGATGCAGACCATTCTGCCTTTCGCATTACCACGGATCTATCAAGAAGCGCCGAATGTTTCATTTAACTTTTTGCCGATGCAGCACGACCGTTTGTCTGATCAGTTAACTTATGAAGGCGCGGACTTAGCGATTTGTCGTCCAACTGGCCCAGTAGAGCCTTTGCGAAGTGAAGTACTTGGTCGAGTGGGTGTGTTATGTATGCTTTCTAAGCAACACCCTTTGGCGAATGAAGAGATGAGCTTAGACGATTACTTAAGTTACCCGCATGCAATGATTGCTATCAGTGATGGGGTAAAGGCGCTGATTGAACAAGCCTTGATGGAAAAGCCAAAACGTAAAATGGTGCTTCGTGCCTACCATTTAGAGGCCGCACTGGCGATCATTGATACTTTACCCATTATTATTACGGTTCCTGCCGATTTAGCGTACTTGGTTGCTGATCGCTATGACTTAGTAGTGAAGCCATTACCATTCCAATTCACGCCGTTTGAATATTCGATGATTTGGCACGCACGTTGCGAACACTCTCCCGCTCAAGAATGGTTGCGTGCAGTGGTTCGTGAAGAATGTAGTCGTCTTATTGCTAAGCGAATTGAAGATATGGGATTGGACTAATTTTTCCGATAATCGAAATAGCAAAAAGCCGGGCAATGACCCTGTCTCTTATACACAAATCCCCAAGCTTGTAGCTTGGGGATTTTTTTTGAACTCTTTCAAGTGTGTGTGATCTGATCACTTAGTAATCCTTACTGAAACACTAAGATGACACACTCAGACGCTAAACTTTGGGCACAAGAACAATTTGGACAAGCACAACTTAAAGACCCTCGAAGAACACAACGCCTCAT